>JAYKIC010000264.1:0-8294 GCA_035284985.1 Leptolyngbyaceae cyanobacterium | reverse complement strand
CCTGCAATTGCCCCATTTGCTTCAGCACGAGGCCCAGATTAACGTGTCCTTTGGCGAAGCTAGGGTCGATCTCCACCACCCTGGCAAACATTTGTTGGGCCGCCTTTAGATCGCCGCTTCGTTGGCGTAAACTCCCCAGGTTATTGTAAGCTCCCAGTTTCAACGCGGGTAAGAGTGGTTGTTTAATGGCGGATTGGTAATGATCGAGGGCTTGGGCCATGCAATTGGCTTTGCTATAGGCGATACCCAGGTGATAGTGGAGTTCGTAGGCGAGGCTATGCTCTAAATGGGCCACTTTTAATCCCTTTTTTAACAAATCAATCCCATGAATAGCTTGGTCTATTTGGACATACAGTGCCCCTAGTTTGCTACATACGTAAGGATCGTCGGGATGTTGGGCTAAATACCGCTCCATGGTTAACCGGGCATTGTGTAGCTTGTTGCGGGAGGCGATCGCTTCTGCCCCATAGCCTTCATGCAAAATTGCTACCCCGGCCAATTCCGCCACGGTCCATTGTGGTTCCTGCTCCATAATGGCCGTTACGCTATCATCTACCATGGCGTGGTAGGGACGGGTAAATTTGATCGCTGGATGGCAGCGAAACAGCCGTGATACCAGGGAATAGGGAGATTGGGTCGCTCCAATTTCCTGCCGGACCAGGTTGATGACTAAATAGTTAGATTTTTGGTTAATTAACTGCCGAATTTGTGTTCCCGCATCCGAGGTTAACCGTTCATCCGCGTCCAACACCAGCACCCATTCACCTGTAACGTATTGGAGTGCCTGGTTCCGGGCTACGGCAAAATCGTTCTCCCAGGGATGATGGTGGATCGTGGTGGGAAATTGTTGGGCGATCGCCACCGTCTCATCCGTGGACCCCGTATCCACCAACACCATCTCATCCACAAACGGTTGAGCGCTGGCCAAACAAGCCGCCAACCGCTCCGCCTCATTTTTGACGATCATGCAAAGACTTAAGGTTGCCATATCACCAGACCTCATCTGAGACACCGCTGACACTCTATCATGGCGGTTAATAAGAGATGACATTGATCGCCTTTGGTGCGTTATGCTATCACTCCCCACACCTGTGGTTACTGGTTTTACAACTCTCGTTGGATGTTGGGGCAGATGGTTTGCTCAATCCGCTCCGGGGACGGTTTATCTTTCCAGGCCGAGAGTACACCCAGGAGTTCATCCCGTAAGGTTTGTAGGGCTTCAATTTGAGCATTAATGTCTTCCACTTTGGCTTCGAGGCGCGATCGCGCTACCCCACAGGGCAACTGACCATCATCGTGAACCACTAAAATATCACTGATCTCATTCAGGCTGAGGCCCAGGGATTGTGCCCGTTTAATAAACGCCAGTCGGTTGAGCACTTCTGGGGCAAATAGGCGATAACCTGATTCAGATCGTTCCACATTGGGAGAGAGTAATCCGATTTCCTCATAGTAACGAATGGTTTTGACCGGAAGACCGCTTTGGTCTGCAACTTGGCCAATTTTGAGCCGAGCATCCAGAACAGATTGTGAGCTAGAAGATGCAATTGTCATAACAAAGGGATTAAAAAATTAGATGTTAATTAGGACTTAGACCCAAATCATTGAGATTCAAATCAAAATATACCCTGGTTTTAACGGTTTAACTCACTGGGCTTCATGGCAATCAACGTGCGGTGGCGTGGGTCGCTGGCCACAGTGACTCGATAATCCAATCCAGCTTCCTGTAAGGCCGCTTCCATATCAAAGGTGTAATAATCATCACTCCACGGCTCTGTGCTTTTCATCAGTACAAATAAAGCAGGCGGTAAACCTTGAATCACGGGAGATTTAGGATTGTTATCCACAATGGCTAAACATCCCCCTGGTCGCAGAATCCGGCTTGCTTCTTTAAAGATGGACTGACTGGCGTAATGGGGCAGCTCATGGGTGATAAATTGGAGCGTCACCAAATCAAAGGATGCATCAGGGAAGTCGGTAGCTTCGGCGTTAGCGTGAACCCATTGGGCAATGTCCCCCGTCTGATCCAATTCCTGGGCCACCGCTAGCATATACGGCGATAAGTCTAACCCCACGGTTCGTATCGGGTGCTTCTGGCGGTGCTGATAGAAATGATGCAAGGTTCGGGTGGAAATACCGACGGAACAGCCCATATCCAAAATATCTCGGACGCTCTGTGGTCCGTAGGTGGTCAATACCTCATGGAAGCTACCCCGTAGTCGGGCTTGGGCGGCTTGCCAAGTGAGGGATTCCTGTGGCCATACCCGTAGAGCCACAGCATAGGTGGCCGGAGCGGCTTCAAATGCGGCTTGCCAGCATAGGTTGCCTGCGTCATAGGCATGAAATGGCACGGTGTAATAATCAGGATAGGCAATATTGGGGTTTGCAATGGACGGTAAGGTTTTGTCGAGACCAGATTGCTCTAGTTCTCGGTAGGAGTCTCGCCAAGGAATTCCACTTTTTTCCGCCGTGCCGATCATGACCCGTCGGGCTTGTTGTTTCATTAGCCAATAGAGTGGCTTGATTTGTATTAATAAATTGACAAGGCGGGACAACCAATCGTCCCCGGCCCAGTTGGGTTTTGGTTTATCCGAAGCAGTTGCACTAACCATGATGATTGGAGATATCGATAGCAAACTGAACCCCAGGGTAGTCAAACCTACCGTCATAGGTCTACCGCCATAGGTGAATGGTGCGCTGAGGAAAATCTACGCTAGGGCCATTTTAGAGGGTTTTGTCCTATGAAAATCGGACTAAATGATTAAGAGCCTGTTAACAAGTCTAGTTAACAAGCGTAGGGGGCGTGAGAACGCATCCTTGTTAGCTCAATGATTAAGAGCCTGTTTGAACAGTAGGGTGCGTGAGAACGCACCCTGCTTGTTAGATCCGATCCGGAATTTGGGTTGGCACTATCCAGAAAAGTGTCCATTTTATGACAGTCCTGATACCAATCCGTGCCATAATCCACACCTGATTGTGCTGGAAGCAGGGGAGAGGGCGATCGCATGACCCAATCGATCGACGGTGACAAGATTAACCATACGAATGGTGACATGATCAATGGTGACATGATCCGGGATGGGGTTATTCTCGCTGGGTTGTGGGCGATCGCCGCCATCATTGACCAGGCATGGCTGGCCCTGGATCACACCATTCCCTCCTGGGACCCCGCCGACCATATGATCGGAGCCTTAAATTATTGGTGGACCCTACACCCCCAACATTGGTTGTCGGGTCAAATTTGGGATGCCCTCTGGACCCTGTCGTCCAAATATCCACCCCTGTTATACGTGTCCACTGCTCCCTTTTTAACCCTGTTGGGCCGAGGAGCGGATCAGGCGATCGCTGTCAACCTGCTCTACACCGCCATTTTGGTTGCCTCGGTGTATGGTCTGGGGCGTGTTCTCTTTCGGGCGGAAGTGGGCCTGTGGGCGGCGGGGCTGTGTCTCCTGTTTCCCCAATTTTATTGCCTCCGCACGGGCTACTACATGGACTATCCTCTCACCACCCTGATTGCCGCCAATAGCCTTATCCTTACCCTGTGGCATTTTTCCCTCTCCCCCCCCTCCCACTCCCCCCAATCGAGCCTAAAGCAATGGCTACTGGCCCTCGGTTTTGGCTTCAGTTTTGGCCTTGCCTCCTTGATGAAACAAACGGCGGTGTTTTTCCTCATTGTGCCCTTAATCTGGGTCGGATTTTCAGCCTTGATGCTGGGAATTCGGCAACGGCGTTGGGCTAAATTGGGCCAGATTGTCAGTGGAGTAGCGATCGCTTTTCTCATGATTCTGCCCTGGAGTCAGGCCAACTGGTTGTTTCAAATTAGCGCTGCCTTTAACTCCAATATTAAATCCGCCGAAATTGAAGGCGACCCTGCTTGGAATACCCTGGGCGGCTGGACCTACTACTGGCAACAATTACCCCAGGCCATGTCCTACCCCCTCCTGATCGTCGCCATCGTCGGCATCATCACCGCCCTGATCCGTTTCTGTGCGCTTCCCCCCTCACCCCCCTCCACCCCCCCACCCCATCCCACCCACCCTCTTCTTTGGCTCGCCCTCTTCCTCCTGCCCACCTACGCCATCTGGTCCGCGATCGCCAACAAAGACAGTCGCTATATCCTCCCCTGGTTATCTTGGTGGTCCGTGCTGCTGGCCTACGGTTTACTGTCGTTTCCGCCCAAGTGGCGACGGGTGAAATGGATCACTGTGGCGATCGCTACCCTCATGATGCTGCTCAATCTCTTTCCCCTGGGGGGCAACTGGGGACGGGCGATCGCCACCCGCTTGGCCCCCGGTGCCTATCAGCTTCCCTATATGGGTGAACCGTGGCCCCATAGGGAAGTCATTGACGAAATTATCGCCACCCAGCCCTATCAAATTGCCAATATTGGCGTATTGCCGTCCACGCCGGAAATTAATCAACATAATTTCACCCTGGAGGGCAATCGCCATCATTTTCAGGTGTATGCCCGTCGAATGGGGAGGGATCGGGACTATTTGGAACGGGATCGGCGATCGCTCTCCTGGTTTTTAAGCGTCACTGCGCCCAATTTAAATCATCATGAAGAATCCTCCCGCCAACGCCAACGTCAGATGTTGGATGACATCAAAGAAAGCGGCGACTTTATCCGCCAACGGGTGTGGACCTTGCCGGATAGCAGTCGCCTCCTCCTCTTTCGCCGTAAGACCTTGCCCGTAGAAGTCAGCCCCTTAGACAATCCAATTACGGACGTGCTGTATGACCCTGAAAAATTGGATGCGGTCCTATCCTTATTTGGCTCCAAGCCAACCCAAGCGGCAACCACCGGGGCCACCGTCGCCATTCAGCCCATGAAGGTGCAGCTTGATGGACTGAACCTGCCCAAGCAGGTGCCACCGGGACAACCTGTGCCCATCACCTACACTTGGTCTGGGTCGTGGTCGATGTTACATGATGGGGTGGTGTTGCTGTCCTGGCAACGGCAAGGGACACCCGCCCCCAATCTGGCGAGTTGTCCCCCGGACGCTTGCTGGCTGCATGACCATCCCATTGGCTTGGGTACCCTTTATCCCCAAATGATTCAGGCGAATCAGGCGATCGCCGCTCCCCGCTCCCCAGACCTCAACCCGCTCCAACCCTTCACCGTTACTGAACACACCGCCATGCTGCCCCCCGCCAGCCTGGAACCGGGACGGTATCGCCTAACCGCTACCTATCTCAACTCCACAACGGGAGAAACCTATGACCTCGCGGTTCCTGCCTCGGAACTGAGGATCAGTGCCAATGCCCAGGCTCAAGCGGCCCCAGAATTGGATTGGATCACACAATTTCGCCAAGCGGCCCAGCAGTTACCCTTGGGGATTGATGCCCTCAATCAAGTGTTTGAGGATTTGGAGCGGATTAATCTCTATGATCCGGTGCAGGCTTATACCCAGCAGGCAGAGGTGATTCTCAAGGCCCGACTACAACGCCAGCCGGACAATGTGGCCGATGTCTATGGTTTGGTGTTGGCCCATGCCTTGCAGCGGGATGTGGAGGGGGCGATCGCCACCTTAGAACAGGCGGCCCAATTGGATGCGGAGAATCCCTATGTCCACGCCCAACTGGGATTTGTCCGGCTCTATGCGGGTCGTCCTTGGGCCGCCCAACAATCCCTGGATCGGGCGATCGCCCTCGACCCCACCGTGCCGGAAATCCAAATCTTGAACGCAGTAGCCGCCCTCATGCGGGGCAACCTGTGGCAAGCCTGGAATCGGTTTCAGTCGTGATGGTTGCGGGTGTCAAAAAAAACGCTCACCCTCTTGGGGTCAGCGTTTATGGGAGTACATGGGGAGTACATCCATGGGTGATCTGCCGTTAACGGTGCAGCGCCCAGGGTGTACTCTAATCATAGAGAGGACTAGTAAGTTGCTTTCAAAGTTACTTTGGTGCAAAATTGTGCGATTTAACTATGCCTCGGTTAGGCTTAGCGTAGGGAATATCACGGTCCTATGGCTGGCATGACCGAGGCGCTTAATCCCTTGTTCCTAGCTGAAAGCGGAACGGCTGCGATCGTAGGACGCTTGGGCCGCAGCGGATGGCTTACCTTGAACATGGCTCCAGCCTTTAGCGACATCCCCAGGAATTCCAGCTTCTTCTAGACTCCGCTCTAGCATGGACTGCTGGCGATTCTTAATCATTTGATGGTGGCGCATCATCAATGCTCTTGCTTGCTCTTGTGTGTTCATGGTGTTTTTCTCCAGTATCGTGAATAATGGAATAATGTCGGTAAATAAACGGAACAACCATTAATGTTGTGTGTGTTCTGAATCCATTTCCTAACAATTTCATAATAACAGGTAAACTGTATCAACGGCTACCGTTTATTGCTTTCGTTGCATCAATTTATATTTGGTTAATAATGTTTATGAACCTCGGTTCAGTCACGACTTGGCAAACGTCTTAGCTTGGCAACGGAAAAATGGGGGTTTGGGCGTGCGGTGCGTTCCCCAACCCCCTGTAATCTCGTAAACTGTGCCAAGTCGTGTTCAGTCAAGGTTGTGGCGATGGTCGATGGATGATTGAATCATGGATTTACCGTTGGTGTATCACCCGCAGTATGTGGCTCCCATGCCCCCCGGTCATCGGTTTCCGATGATGAAGTTTCAGCGGTTGTATGAGCTGTTGTTGGCGGATCAGGTGGCGAGTTTGGAGCAATTTCACCAGCCGGAGCGATCGCCCCATCACCATATCGACCGGGTTCACACCCCCCAATACCGCCACGCTTATATCCACGGCACCTTAGAAGCCAAGGTGCAGCGGCGCATTGGCTTGCCCTGGAGTCCGGCCTTGGCGGAACGGACCTGTGTGGCGGTTGGCGGCACCATTCTCACGGCCCAGCTTGCCTTGGAACACGGCATAGCCTGCAATACGGTGGGGGGCACCCATCATGCCTTTCCCGACTACGGCTCTGGGTTCTGCATTTTTAACGATATGGCGATCGCCACCCGCACGGTCCAACACCAAAATCTCGCCCAGAAAATCCTCATCGTTGATCTAGACGTGCATCAAGGGGATGGCACCGCATTAATTTTTCAGGATGATCCAACCGTGTTCACCTTTTCCATGCACTGCGAGAAAAATTTTCCCCTCCGCAAGCAGCAGAGTGATCTGGATGTTCCCCTCGACGTTGGCCTGGAAGATGACGACTATTTACAAACCCTGGATCGTTACTTGCCCGATCTCCTGAGCCAGGTTAAGCCCGATCTGGTGTTTTACGATGCTGGGGTGGACTGCCATGTGGGCGATCGCCTCGGTAAATTAGCCCTGTCGGATACGGGCATTTTCAAGCGCGACATGCAAGTGTTATCCGCCTGTGTCAGTCGTGGTTATCCCGTCGCCTGTGTGATTGGTGGCGGTTACGCCAACGATCTGGCGGCAGTGGCCTATCGCCATTCTCTCCTCCATCGCGCCGCCAGTATGGTCTATCGTCACCGCACTTAACATGGGGCAAGGAGTGGGCAAACAGGGGTAGGCATCATTCGCTGGTATGGGGATGATAGTTGGATTTGAGCAACTGTCCCCAAAATTGATCAAAGGGATGGACGACTTCGACTTCCTCATCCCCCCGGAAAACCGGACGACCAGAGTTGGCCCATTCAAACAGGGAACCTTCCAGATTCACCACCGCATCCCAACCTTGCTGTTCCAGGGTTTGAGCCATCTTGGCGGATCGATATCCGACGGAACAATAGAGAATAATTTGCTCCACTTGTCGCTGTTGCGCCAGATCTAGAATGGCGTTGGCATCCTCTAGGTTAACCGCATGGTGCAGGTGACTGACGGCAAATTCCTCCGGTGCCCGAACGTCCACTAGCAAGACTTTGGCGGAATCGCTGTCCTGGGATTCGATTGCTGGTAAGTAGGTCTCAAATTCTTGGACTGAAATATGTTCAACGCTGGGAAATTCAGCCCGAATTTGTTGCTTGAGCGTCTGCCACGAAAGATCGCTGGCGCTGCACCCGTGGGCTACACCGGATAACATTAAAACACTGGAGAGGAGGAGCGATCGCAACTGACGATAGGGTGATGCCATAGGAAAGAACTCGATAACGACCCAGTGATGCAGTCTATCATTTATTAATTAGAGTCGTCCGAGAATTGGGGTGGAGTACCCGCACAGTACCTGTTTAGCGTCCGAAACCGATGTTTTTGGTGCCCTGCCTCTGGCTGGGTACCTCGACTGGAGCCTCTGGCTCCGGTTAAATATAAGGTTCTAGAGGCATTTTAACAAGTTAGGTTCCTGCGATCGCTGGAATCATGGCAGGGGGGATACT
>JAYKIC010000263.1:0-7603 GCA_035284985.1 Leptolyngbyaceae cyanobacterium | reverse complement strand
TTTTGGTGCCCTGCCTCTGGCTGGGTACCTCGACTGGAGCCTCTGGCTCCGGTTAAATATAAGGTTCTAGAGGCATTTTAACAAGTTAGGTTCCTGCGATCGCTGGAATCATGGCAGGGGGGATACTCTTTTGGAGTCGTATTGGGCGATCGCACCCCTACCCTCTTCTCCAATCAGAAGGGCGATACTCTTTTGGAGTGGCGTTGGGCGATCGCGCCCTAAAGGTTCAACAAAATGGCAGGGGCATCAACCCCGACCCGTTGCTGTAAGAGATAACAGGTTTCTACGATGACACACCAAGTCGTAATCAATCCTTCTGGTCGAAATTTAGGAAAGCAAGCAGTGGCCTGTTGATGAAATGTATCGCGTTTGTTGGCTAATGCTAACCAGAACCCAGAATCAACGATAACCATATTTTTGCTCTAGTTCCTCTGTTAAATAGGTTTTGTAATTAACGGATAGATCGGCCTCTGCGCTAACACAGCCGATAAAGTCAGACCAATCGGCAACGTCTGATGGTGTTGGGGCTGAGGCAGACGGATAAATCTGGTTGTGAGGAGAAATTTGGCTCCCTTTTTTGAGGATCTGGATAAACTGACACACTAAGTTCAGCGCCTCTGGGTTTAGGGTTTGGATTTCTTGCTGAATTTGCTCAATAGGGGTCATGGGAAGCACTATCAGTTGGGTTGATATAAGGTTCTAGAGGCATTTTAACAAGTTAGGTTCCTGCGATCGCTGGAAGCATGGCAGGGGGGATGCTCTTTTGGAGTCGTATTGGGCGATCGCACTCCCACCATTTCCACCAATCAGAAGGGCGATCGCTCCTCCATAATTTTCATGAATGAGAAGGGCGATCGACCAATACCCCAACACTCCATCACCCACCATCCGGTCGTGCAAATGGCATCCTCGGTGGCGCAGTTTTCCACATCAGGTCAATTTCTTCTGGGGTTAGCCCATAAGCTTGGTTGACTAAATTGGAGATGCGATGCTCTAGCTTCAAGCCTTCGGCCCGACGGTCTTGGACGGGATGGGCATAGTCGCCGTAGGCTTCTTTCAAGGTTTTGAGGTCTTTTGGTCCTAGGTTTCCGGCGGCTTTGGGGCGGCGTTTTTTCACTTCTTTGTGGAAGTCGTCAAAGGTGAGGGTGGCAAAATCGCTAAGTTTGTTGCCCGGTTTTTCGATGCCGTGTTCCAGTTGGAGCCAGTCGAGAACGTCGCGGGTAGCTCCTTGGTTGGCTTTGGTGATGTCGATCAGGCGTTGGACGGCGGGTTCGACTTCGGCACGGATTTCCTCAGTCGGTGGAGCAGTTGGCAGTGCTTCGACGTAAGGAATATCCATTGCTATGGCTTCGTCTTTTTTGTGTGGAAAATTCCTGAAGCAGTAGTACCAAGCAATTGGAGAATTTAAACAGGCTAACGCCCAGTAATCAGTGCTTGGAAGCATGATTGCGGAGTCATTGATGAAAATTCCCTCACCATCGAAACTGATGCGTGGATGGAAAGCGATTCTTTGAATCATTATTTTGGGTTCTTGAAACAACTCCCAAAACTCCGCCGCATAGCGACTTAAGGCATACCAAGGATATCTTCCCTGTTTGACTTCTGGCCGTTTTTCTAGCGCTTCTTTGTGAGTGCTGAGCCAAGAAGCAATTGCGGGATATTGTTCGATATCAAAATCCCATTTAGCAAATATGAGCCAAAGCTTTTTCCATTCAGAACTCCATCGCTTAATGTCCTGCCCCCGAAAGTAAGGCTTGATAACCTCTATCGAGTTGGGATCATCCTTTAAGATTTGATTTTTGATGTCATCCGTTATGTAAAAAGCTGGATTGTAGCCTGTATAGACACCTCTATAGGGTTTGACAGAAATCAATTCTTTGAGAGGTATTCCAACCGCTTCAACTTTAACTATTAAATCTCCCACTTCAGTGCGTTCGAGACTCCAAGGGGAATTGTCGAAACGCTGCCAAGGCACTGAATAGCCTTCTTGATTAACATGCTGGGGAAGATTGATCCTTTCAAGGCTCTCTCTTTCGATTGGACAGATTCTTACAGACTCGCTGTCTTCTAAGTTTTCTTTATCAGTCTCCTCATTTTCCGGTTTTCTCACCGAGACAATACAGGGAAATACATCCGCATCTTGAAAAATCGGCGCGTGACCAAAATCGATAATTTGCTCAAAGACGCTGTTTTCTGAGAAGAATTTTCGTAGCGGTTCCCCATAACCTGCCCGGAGCCATTTATTGGTGACAATGTAGGACAACAAACCGTTGGAACGCAGAATATTTAAGCCTTTCTCGTAAAAATAAACGTACAGATCCGCAACCCCATCATAGGATTGATAGTGGTCTTGTAAATAGGGCTTAAACGGAGTCAATAATTCCTGACGCACGTAGGGTGGATTACCAATCACCACATCAAAACCGCCATCAGCAAACACATCGGGAAACGCCGCATTCCAATCAAACGCCAACGGGTCAACCGTGGGGTCAGCGATGATGGAATTGCCCACCTTAATATTGTCATCCAAATAGGTGAGTTGTTTGCCCCGTTCCGCCGTTTTCAACCATAGCGATAGCTTGGTAATCTCCACCGATTCCGGCGATAAATCCACCCCATACAGATGCTCATTCAAAATCGTTTTGGTCAAATCAAACACACTGCGCTGACCGACAAACTCGCCCGATTCTCCCTTAATTTTCAGAGCAGCAAGCTGTTCATTCACCCGCTCATATTCCCGACTGAGATAATCAAACGCCGCAATGAGAAACGCCCCTGATCCACAAGCTGGATCAATCACACGGGTTTTCCGCAACACCTGATCCCGGTAGCGTTCCCAAAATTTCACCTCAGCCATCTGCCGCTTTTTCACGGCATTTTTGCGAATCTGATCAATTTCCATCTCCTCCCACAGCGCCTTTTCCTTGCGTTTGAGATAGCCCCCCAATGCCACCTCCACAATGTATTGGGTAATAAATGCTGGCGTGTAGTAAACCCCCTGAGTTTTGCGCTTACCCTTTTTTCGATCAAATGATTCCCCCGCTGACAGTGCCCGTAGCTCCTCCAAATCTGTCACTGACTGCTCAAAAATATGCCCCAAAATATTCACCGAAATTTCCGATTCAAAATCGTAGCGTTCCAGTTTTTTCAGTTGGGTACACAACTCATCCGATACGGTTAGCGTTCCATCCAACAGCGGATCATGTTTGAATAATCCACCGTTATACCCTGGAATCGACAGGGCATCATTTCCTTGATCAACTGATTGAAATACGGATTTGAAATTGTCCCAAATCGATCGCGGATTGTAGGGATCTTTGTGATCATGGGCTTTTTTGATGGTGTGCTGAGGTAAAAGCTGTTTATCTTCGCAAAAAGCAATAAATAGAATTCGGTCTAGGGTTTTCTGGGCTTTCTCAATCAGAATAATGTCCCGATTTGCCAAATCTTCTGGACCTGTATTACGGAAATGGGTCGCCAAATTAATTCGTACCTGTTTGTACTCTTGGTACAGGGTTTCAGTGATATCAATTTCCGCCTTATCAGAGGCTAACAATAGTTGATCGATCGCGGACTGTTTTTTGATATCAGGGGAAGGTGGTAAAAAGTTCTGACGACACAGCACAAAATAAAAGCTTTGGAACGCAGCAAAATCCTCTAACTCACTCAAGCGAAAGACTTCATAATATGCCGGGGTTTTGCTGGTTTGATACAGCCGAATTTCCCGATAATTGGACACAATCACCCAGCGACAATCTGCCGTGTAGTTGGCATAGCGCCAACCCTGATCCACCGCCGACTCCTTGCGCCCAGATGCTGCCCGATCCAAATCATTCTTGGCTCCCTTCAGTTCAATCGGCGCAATTACACGCCCCGCCAGCTTCACCGCTCCCTTTTTGCCCATACTCGCCGTAAAAAATCCCAGCGCCCCATCTGCCGAACCACCGCCATCGGAAATCGTTTGCTCGGCGTGTAGTTCCCACTGTTGCCCCTCGCCCTCCACCACCGACCGATAACCCAAGATTGACTGAAAAATATCCTTGAGAAAATCTCCGTGGAGCGACGTTTCCTTCACCTCGTCCAACGTCCCCCGCTTCAGCGTTTTAATCCACCGTAAGATAACCTGATGCCGTTGCTGAATATCATCTGGAAATCGAAAATTTTCCAGGGCTTGCTTCAACGTTTTGGGCAGAAATAGCGGTTTAGCAGCAGCTTGCGACATGGTTTTTCCCTGGGAATCAAGTTTTACAGAGTATCTGGAGTGCTTACCCTGCTGTCCAGTGGGCTGACCACCTAGTATGTCGCAATTCCTCAAAAATGACATCTCTGCTTAAGGTTTATTTAGGTTATGTGTTAACTCTGCTGGTTGGGCGATCTTTAAGAGAAGACATGGATCTTGATTAGCTTTGCCCTCCCCCCCTAGCCCCTATCGCCCTCCCTCATCCCTGGCGCGATCGCCCCCCTCATCCCTGGCGCGATCGCCCCGGCGTATTAGGGCGATCGCCCGTGAAGAATAGAGGTGAGCGATCGCGTCTTTGAGGGGAGCGTTGGGCTTCGCCATACTTTCGGCAAACACTCTTCCTTATCCCTAACGCGATCGCTTTGATGCTTCGTTCTATTCCCTAACTTAACTCTGGAATCAGGCAGTAGCACAAACAGTACTGGGTTCAGGCAAAGGGTCTCCGGCAGCTTCATACGCCATCACCAAGGATTCGAGGGCTTCAATACCTTGGGCAACCGCTTCCTTATAGGTGTCACCGTGGGTACGCCATTGCTGCCCAGGAAAGTCAGGGAACCCGACTAAAAAACAATTATCCTCATCTGACCACTGAATTACCATTTGATATTTAAGATTGTTCATCATCTTGGTTTTCCTTAACTTGTTGAACAGCCCCTAAAACTTCTTTTTCTTGATAACGTTTAGCATCTGCACCGTCCTTCCCAGAAACCGTTATTTTGCCGGAATAAAGTGGATGTATCCAGTTGGTATGGCTTCCTTAAAATGAGATACCCTAAAGAAGCACTGCATATCTTTAGAGCGTTATGCTGAAGACCAGAGCTTACGAAGAACTGATCGACTTTATTGCAGCGGGGACAACTCCTGAGAGCCTGATCCAATTTCATCCCTCTGAAGCCGCCAAAGAACGGGTAGCCGACTTGATTTGGCAGGAAAAAAATAGTGGTCTTTCCCCTGATGAAAAAGCAGAACTTGATCAGTATATGATGCTTGAACATCTACTGCGCCTTGCCAAAGCCCGTGCCCATCAATACTTATCCGCATCCTAGCGCCCGATGGTAGAACGTCCCTACCTGAGTCAAGCGTTGCGTCAACGGGTGGCCGATCGGGCTGAACACCTCTGTGAATATTGCCTCATTCATGAACACGATACCGCTTTTGGTTGTGCCATCGACCATATTATTAGCTTGAAGCATGGCGGCACAAATGAGTTTGAAAATTTGGCCTATGCCTGTGTATTTTGTAACCGCTTTAAAGGCAGTGATATTGGCTCAATTATCTGGAAAACTCAAACCTTTGTTCGCTTCTACCATCCCCGCCGCGATCGCTGGTCTGACCACTTTCAGTTGCAGGACGATGTGTTGCAACCTTTGACAGAAATTGGTCAGGTTACAGCCAAGATTTTAGGCTTCAATCATGATGAGCACTTGTTGGAGCGCCAGTTTTTGATTGCCCAACAAAAGTATCCTCATCCAGCCGCGCTAAAACGTATGGGTAGATCCTAGGCTGTCTCATGAAGGCGATGGCGCAACGCCACTCCGGTAGGAGTATCGCCCTCCCCCATCCCTGGTGCGATCGCTTTGGAGTGATGGAGTGAAGTGGGAGCGATCGCCCTCCCCCATCCCCAACACCCTAGCTTGATCTAGGCAGATCGAGTATCACCCTTCCCCTATTCACCAATACGCTTGTTTCTTATCACGATTTCTGATATGCTCTGCCTTTAAGCGCTCAAACACGCGAGAAGCGTCCCCTAGAAGTGTGCCACCACGACTAGAGGACTAACCACCCCATCTGGACAATCAGACGGACTGGCTATCAGGCATTATTGCACTCCTGAACGCCATCCCGCTTTGTAATGCAACGATTTTGGGATGGCGTGTCGTTTGGGCGCTCCTTTCAAATACCAAAACAGGAGTGTTCAATGGTAACTTCACCCAGCGGAGCCGCAAGGCTCAGAAACTTTGTCCTGCCTGACTTTCAGGAAACGGATGTACAGGAAACGGATGTTCAGGTGCAACCCCAACCCCAGAGCGGTGACGGAGCCGAGATCTTGCGGATTATTGCGATCGGGTCTCCCCCCAGCGTGGATCAGCACATCAGACAGATGTATCTCCTCGGTTACGCCCAACCCCATGAATGGTCACGGGCCTTGCCCACCGCCCACCCCAACCAAATCATGCGAGTCATGACCAAACGGATTCTGAAGTTCCAGGGCTAGACAAGGCGGTATGCCAGCATTCCGTATGCTGGCATGGTTTTGGGTTGGCTGGGGGCGATAACCCGATCGCCCCCAGCGTTTCAGCCTTGGCAAGGGGATACCCGATCGCCCCTGGACTTCCACTTTGCTCGAAGATTAAATCAACTCAATCCACTCGAAGATTAAAGAATAATTCCACACCCCATTCGGTCATCCACCTTTAAGATGAGGGGTGCAGCACATCCCCTTAAAAATGAGGTTATGAGTGAAATCTTTAGGGCCTATCCCGTGTTGACGCTGTTGGTCGTCGGGGCGGCATTAGGCTGCTTGCCGTTGATTGACTGGGCGACGTTTGGGCTGACGGGGAAGCGCCTCAGTCGATTGGGGACGGGTAATGTCAGTGTGTCGGCGGCGTTTTATCACGGGGGCACCCTTGCCGGAGTAGTGGCGGTGCTGCTGGAGATGTTGCGGGGTATCGGCGTGGTGTTGCTGGCGCGATCGCTCTTTCCTAATGAATCCTACTGGGAGGTGCTGGCCTTGATCCCGGTGGTGGTGGGACGCTACAGTTTCCATCGGGGCGCAGGCGTGACCAATGTGGTGTGGGGCTATGTTGTGCATGACTGGCGCATTGCTTTCTACGTGGCCCTGATTGGTGGCATTAGCTTTACCCTAATTCGGGAAAAAAACAAAAGTCGCTGGTTGGTATTAGGCTTGGTGCCCCTGATGACGGCCCTGGTCTATCCCCATGGGGCGGAGGAGTTGGCGGCGGCGGTGCTGTTATGCCTGATTTTGGGGGGCATTTATCAAGCCATTCCCGATGATTTAGACTTGTCCACAGAAGCCGTTAACCCAGAGTCCAAGAAAATGTTTAGCTTTTTTCGGGGCGATCGCGCCGTTCCCAACCTCAACCAATCCCTGGCGGTGGAAACCGTGGGCCAGAAAGCGGCAACCCTAGCGGAATTAAAACGGGTCGGCTATCCCGTGCCCATGGGCTGGGTGATCCCAGCGGGGGATGATCCAGAGGGGTTGGTGCAGTCGCTCCAGTTTGAGCCGGAAAAGCCCTACATTGTCCGTTCTAGCGCCATTGGTGAGGATTCCGATAGCGCCTCGGCGGCGGGGCAATACGTTTCGATTCCCACCATCACGACCCCCTGTAGGATGCGATCGGC
>JAYKIC010000262.1:0-4876 GCA_035284985.1 Leptolyngbyaceae cyanobacterium | reverse complement strand
GTTGAGAGCAGTATTATGAGTTTCGATTATTTCTTCCAGTGAAGATAGGGATGTTTAGCCTGAACTTAGTAGAGAGTTATAGTCCATCGGGGTATCAATATCAATGGCCCCTTCCGGCAGAGAAATCGTCTCAGCCTGGGTTGCGTACCGCTTGATCAGAGACTTCGCACCCACCGCAGCAGGTAAATGAGCCAAGTCAGGAAACAACCGTCGATCGAAGAGGGCGGGGACTCCCAAAGTCCCCCCATAGGTCGCCGCCACAATTGGGCATTGGGTCTGTTGATAACGCAAAACAAACTGATTCAAGCTGGAGCTTGTGAGTAGGGGTTGGTCCGCCAGCATGATCAGCACGGCTCCTAGATCCGGCTGTCGGGCGATGGCCTCAGTTAATCCCGCTTGAATGGAACTCCCCATGCCCTCAGTCCAGCGCAAATTTTCGACTACCTGTAGCGGCAAATGCAGCAATTCTGAGCGCATCCGTTCCGCTTGGGAACCAACGACGACGATTACGCCATCACAGATTGAGGCGATCGCCACTTCCGCCGCATGTCGCAGTAAGCTACGCCCACCATAGGGTAACAATTGTTTGGCGGTGCCCATGCGGGTCGATGCCCCTGCGGCTAGCAAAATCAGACTCACTATGGTCATTGGCTTAAGTGATTGGCATGGGTGGAAGTTGGAGTGTGGATAGAGCCAGAGGAATTTTTGAGAAAACCACCGTTTTGACCTGACAAAACTGCCTGAATTTCAGCGAGAATCGCAAGGGCAATTTGTTCGGGAGTCTCAGCCCCAATATCCAAGCCAATGGGAGCGTGAAGTTTTTGCTGGGGCATCGTCTCAAGGAACAGCCCCATCTGTTGGAGTTCCATCAAGAGTTGGTGGGTGCGTTGACGCGATCCCAACAGCCCAATATATTGAAGCGGGACTGAGTGCAACAGGTTCAAGATGTCCCGATCATCCAGGTAATTGTGGGTCATGACCACGGCGGCAGTTTGCTGGGAGAATGACAATTCTTTGAGACGCTCACCACGAGTCAGGATGACCTGATCCGCCATGGCGAATCGGACTGGGCTAGCGGGTTGGGCACGACAATCCACCACTGTCACCCGCCACCCCAAGGATTTCGCCCCTTGCACCAATGGCAGCACATCCTGGCCACTGCCAAAAATCACTAAGCCAACAGGTGGGGGCACAAATTCCAGAAACACACTCACGATCCCCGCACCAACCGAGTAATGGCGGATGGTGGACTGCTGCCTGTGCAGCACAGTTTCAGCGTCGAGAGCGATCGCCCTAACCAAGTCGGCCTCGGTCCGATCAGCAGACACCACAATCTGACTTGACGGTTCAGCGGTGATGCTCAGATAAGCGCCTAGGGGCACGGTCGCGTCAGCCACAGCAAAGACACTAGCCAGCACCATGGGCGGTTGATCCCCCTGGTTTGCGGCTAATGTCTGTAAGGGATGGCGATGGGGTAACGCCCCTCCAGTAGAAGTGTCACCATCCGGCGATAGCACCTCAATTAACACCGTCACCGTTCCCTGACATCCCAACCCCAAACCCCAGAGAATATCGTCCCGCGAGGTGCTGTCATAGGTGACAACCACCGCCGCCCCCGTTGCCAAGACAGTCTGGCCCCGCTCCAGAATATCCCGCTCCAAGCACCCCCCACTCACCATGCCTATGGTGGCTCCCGTCGGTCTGATTACCATCCGTGCCCCCGGACGGCGATAGGTAGAGCCGCTGGTAGCCACCACCGTCACCAGTAAAACCGTTTCACCTTGGCGATGGGCAGATGCCAGGGCTGGCAAAATGTGCGGCAGATGGCTCATGGCGATCATATCTGGAGTTCAGACACCGATTAACTTATCTGGTGTGATGGGGAGCGATCGCACTCGTCGTCCCGTGGCATGGTAAAGGGCGTTGGCGATCGCAGCGGAGACCCCCGTAATCCCAATTTCTCCCACCCCTCTAGCCCCAGCCGGATTAAAGTTCAAATCCGGTTTGCCTACAAATGTGACTTCAATCCGGGGAACATCCGCCTGGGTTGGCACATGGTAGGTCGCCAGATCGTAAACCACAGGCGATCCCCCCACCGGATCGAAGTTGCACTCTTCCATCAGCGCGTGACCCATTCCCATGATGATCCCGCCCCGCACTTGACTGGCCGCAGCCTTGGCATTAATCACCCGGCCCACATCCATCACCGCCACCCAACGGCTAACACGCAGCCGCCCCATGGCCTCATCCACGACAACTTCACAGAAGTGTGCGCCCCAGGATTGAAAGGCCCATTGCTTCCCTTCTGCCCCGGCAGCAGTGGTGGCCGTGGCTTCAAAAGCATCCTGGCCGGACTGCTGGAGCACGTCACAAGCTTGGGCTACGGTGGCACAATTTGCGGTGGCGAGGAGATCCTGACAGGCTTGCATCACCGCTGGGGTCAGGGATGCCGTCATTTGCGATCCACCTGCGATGCCAGCATCGGGAAAACGGGAGTCTCCCATTGCCACCCGCACGGTTTCGATGGGAACCTGTAAGGCATCAGCAGTAGTCGCGGCTACCACCGTATAGGCTCCGGTCCCCATGTCGTTTCCAGCGGTAAACACCTGCACTGAGCCATCGGCCAGTAACTGCACCTTAACGGACGCAGCACCTCGCATGGCCGGAAAGGTTGAGCCTGCCATGCCCCAACCCACTAGCTGACCCTCCCGCCTGAGCGATCGCGGTTGAGGAGGGCGATCGCCCCAGCCAAATTGAGCCGCCCCCGTCCGCAAACACTCAGCAAAATGCTTCTGGGAGAAGGGGAGTCCCCACCGCTGATGAGCTTGGGTCAGATTTTTTAAGCGGAGGTCTACCGGATCGAGGGTTAATTGCCAAGCCAATTCATCCATCGCCGACTCCAACGCCCACATCCCCGGATTTTCCCCCGGCGCTCGCATAAACGTAGGGGTACCCACATTCAACACCCCCAACTCCTGGTGCAGCAGCAGATTGGGCGCACGGTACATGGCGGCAGTAATTCCCGTACACGGTTCCGTAAACACATCCACGGGGGACGTAGCGGATTTGGCCCCATGGCCGATGGCTAACAACGTCCCATCTCGCTCAGCCGCCAATTGGATCGTCTGCTCGGTGGCGGAGCGATGCCCCGTGTTGGCGGTCATCTGACGGCGGCTCACCACCAATTTCACCGGTCGATTAATCACCCGTGCCGCCGCCGCAGCGAGGACACTATGGGGCCAGGGAAATGCCTTGCAACCAAAGGCTCCCCCGATGTAGGGGGTAATAATACGAACCTTTTCAGGCGACAGACCAAATAGCTCTCCATAGGTGCGTTGAGATCCCATCACCCATTGGGAAGGTTCATAAATCGTCAGGGCATCGGTGGCGGTCCAGTGGGCCATGATGGCGTGGGGTTCCATAGGGGCATGGAGTTCATTCGCCGTTGTGTAGTGGGTGGTACTGGCCACAGCAGCCTGGGCCATCACCCTATCCCAGTCCTCCGTTCCCTGCCTAAAGTCCATGGATTGGCCAAACATGGAGGGGGCTGGTGTGAAGGTGGCCTGGGCCAGTTCGACCAAGGGGGGCTGGGCCTCATACTCCACCTGCACCCGATTAGCGGCATCCCTGGCCCGTTCAAAGGTGTCGGCGATCGCCAACCCAATAATCTGGCCAGCATAGTGAATCCGATCATCGGCCAGGGGCAGTCGCGCTTCGTAGATTTTCGACTGGATAAAATTGTTGCTGGGCGGCACGATGGGGGGGGCGTTCTCCGCCGTAAAAACCGCCAGGGTACCCGGTGCTTGTGTAGCCGCTTCGGTATTGATGGCTTTAATTCGACCGTGGGCGATCGCCGCCGTTACCAGATAGCCATACACCACTCCGGTCAAGGCGTGGTCGGCGGCGTAAGGGGCCGATCCAGTCACCTTGGCCCAGCCATCGGTGCGATTAATTGCTGTGCCAATCATTGGGGTCATGCCATGCCTCCGCCCTTTGCCGCTACCATCAATGCCCGTCGCAGTGCCCGTTGGCCCAAGCTAACCTTAAAACCATTGTGTTCGAGGGGTTGGGCCGCTGCAAACGCCAAGGTTGCCGCCTGGGTAAATGTTTCAACCGTGGCCTCTTGGCCGCCTAAAAATTGTTCCACTGCCATCAACCGCCAAGGTTTGTGGGCCACCCCACCCATGGCAATGCGGACTTGCTGGATGCGATCGCCCTTAACCACCATCACCACCGCCACCGAGACCAGAGCAAAGGCATAGGAGGCCCGATCCCGCAACTTCACATACACCCCAGAACTCCCAAAGGGAATGGGCGGTAAACGGATCGCCGTAATCAACTCCCCCGGCCTTAGGGTCGTGTCTTGATGGGGAGTATCACCGGGCAAGCGATGGAAATCTGAAAACGGAATGTATCGTTGACCCTGCCCCCCTTCCACCTCCACCCCGGCATCCAAAACCGCCAAGGCCACCGCCATATCCGACGGATGCACCGCAACACAATGGTCACTCGCCCCAAACAGGGCGTGCATTCGATTGATGCCCGTTAGCGCCCCACAGCCACTCCCCGGTTGCCGTTTGTTACAAGCAAACGCCCTGTCGTAATAGTAAGGGCAGCGGGTTCGTTGTAAAAGATTGCCGCCAACCGTAGCCACATTGCGAATTTGTTGGGAAGCACCCATTAAAATCGCACGGGACAACAGGGGATAGTCACGGCGCACCTCAGGATGATCCGCCAGCGCCGTATTACTCACCATCGCACCAATCCGCAGGTCCGCCCCCTGACGCTCAATTCGGTTAAGCGTCAACCGCGAAATATCGATCAGGTGGGAGGGATGATCCAAAAATGCCTTCATCCGATCGACGAGATTCGTTCC
>JAYKIC010000261.1:0-10919 GCA_035284985.1 Leptolyngbyaceae cyanobacterium | reverse complement strand
CGTCTCAATTTGTATTGCTGATAGTGTTAGGATTTATGGCCGTTCACTTTTTTATTAATGGCATGACCAATGTTTTGATCAATCCATTGATCCTATCATTTTCCACTGCCCAAGTCTTTGGCAGTATCATGGCAATTGGCGGGGGGGGAATGGTGATTGGCAGCATTTTTATGAGTATTTGGGGTGTTGGTAATAACGCATTCACTAGTTTATTGGCTGCATCAGTTATTAATGCTGTTGGTATAATGATTATGGGATTAAAGCCCTCTGCCTTTATTATTACCAGTGGTCTTTTTATCTCATTTACGACACTTCCTATTATTCTTGGCGCTAATCAGGTTATTTGGCAAACTTGCATTCAACCTAGTTTCCAGGGGCGTGTCTTGGCCCTAGTGGGCACATTTACGGGATTGCTGGCGGCTTTCGGTAATATTGGTGCTAGTCCATTGGCCGACATGTTGTTAGAACCCATGTTTGCTGACAATGGATTATTGGCGGATACAGTGGGGCGTGTAATTGAAACTGGAGCAGGTCGAGGAATTGGTTTTCTACTTGTTTTAGAGGGTTGCCTTTTACTAACGGTATCCTTAGGAATATATGGCTATGTCCGCTGGCGGAATCTGGACAAAAAGTTGTTGGATTTCATGAATGCAAGTGAAGGACTGGCATCCTAGAATTCTGCTGGATTATCTAAGAACTTGATTCCTTTGTGGTTTGTAGGGCTGTTCCCTCCTGTGCGATCGCCCTTCTCTACTGGCCTAGTGCGATCGCCATCCCACTCCACCAAAAACGTTGGTGGAGCGTTCCCATCGGGAAATCGCCCCTCTCCTTTCAACAATGCAATCACCAAAATTTAAGGAACCCGCTGAAATCCATGACCGACTTGTTCAAAATGAGCATCTCCAGTCAAAATTTGTGTGATTCCTAATTCGGCCATGACAACCATTGAGGTTAGGTCCGTAAAGGAGATACGAGGCTTATCGAGATAGCGATCGCGCCACGTTTGGGTCTGGACAAAGCGCTCTGGAGTCATCCAAATTAAATGAAACCGAGGGTTGGTAAAGGCTGCAAGAAGGCTGTCTATTGTTCGTTTGGCAACCGTTGGGTTAAGACGTTTGAACATCAAGGTATAGGTTTCATCTAGAACATAATCAGTAGTGTAGAAGTACCCTTCTGCATCCAACCACATTTGATAGAACGCAACAACTGCCCGATGATGGGTTTCGCTGCTATCAGCGAGGGTTAACCATCCCCATGTATCAACGAATAGCTTATCAGCCACGATATTTAACTGTAAGCATCGGTATCAATATTTTCAGCCAATGAACCGTGGGATACCTGCCCAACAAATGACTGAAGTGGATCGGCATGGTTCTCTTGGTTATCAGTGATATGGGGAGCAGATGGTGATTCTTGATTATGTTGATAGATGAGAAAACTAACGTAGCTCAATACATTCGCAATCTCGGAGTCAGGAAGCTGGTCTAACTTGGATAACAAGGACTGTCGGAGAAGGTTGGTTGTCATGACAGTTGAATGGTGATTACTTACCCCAACCATTCTAAATGTTCTTGCAGGTGCGATCGCCCCTTATCTCACTGAATGCGATCGCCCTTTTCTCTCCAGCAAGTGCGATCGCCC
Source organism: Leptolyngbyaceae cyanobacterium (assembly GCA_035284985.1). GTDB lineage: Bacteria > Cyanobacteriota > Cyanobacteriia > CAKZMO01 > CAKZMO01 > JAAHGY01. The sequence continues at coordinate 9,278 of JAYKIC010000261.1, read as the reverse complement.
CTCTCATCACATCAATGCGATCGCCCTTTCATCACATCAACGCGATCGCCCTTCTCTCTCACCAACGCGATCGCCTCACTCATCCTAATCTAACCCCCAATGCCTTGAGCTATTGGGTTAGAACAATATGTTCAAGTGATTGAGGATTAGCCGTGTGTTTTGAAGCATTGAGAATTTCTAGACCAACAATATTACCTGATTCACTGTAGTCAAAAATGATGCCGTTTTTCTCTTCTGCACTATCAGCGATCGCCTCGTCACTCAGCAGAATCCTTAAAACATCCACTTCTGGGTCATACTCTACTTTCATTCTGGTCTCCAATAGCGGCTAATTTGACAGCCTAACCTGCATCTAAGAAATCTTCGATTGTCATCTGAATATCACTAGCGATTTGGCGAAGTAATGTTGGTGATATATCTCTGCCTTGGTGAAAAGGAACTGTAGTTCCTCGTCCATCGTCATGGCGAAATTGTTTGTGTGAGCCTTTTTGCCGCACTTCAACAAAACCTAATTTTTTGAGAATATGAACAACCTCTTGTGGCTTCAGAACTGGAATCTTGCCCATTACGCTTGCACCACGATCTGCTGGGTTCCTATAAATTTGGTAGCAAAGACGGGTTCTGGGTCTTCGAGCAACATTTCAATCACCTCTTGGAGGTTGATCTGAAGTTCGTCTATGGTTTCACCTTGAGAATGGGCACCGGGGAAACCTGGAACATAACCCACATATAGGGTTGTTTCAGGGTCTTGTTCAATGATGGCGGTAAATGTTTGCATAGTGCTAGAGTTAAGAGAATAATACAAGTGTATGTGAAGACTGGCTCTCTATCAACCAAGTTTAATCGTATTGACGATCACCCTTCCCATTTCACCCAACGCGTTGGCGTAGCCTTCCCATCGGGAAATCGCCCTTCCCACTCCACAAAATGCGTTGGCATAGCCTTCCCATCGGGAAATCGCCCTCTCATCCTATCAATGCGATCGCCCTTTCATCTCACCAGTGCGATCGCCCTCTCGTTCTCGCAAAAGCGATCGCCCTCTCCTTTCATCCAATGCGATCGCCATCCCATCCTTGCAAATGCGATCACAGGGTACACTATCTATACAATCTATAACCTATCAACAGAGTTGAACTGATTTCAGCTTACTAACAGACTCACTAAAATCTATCTTTTCTGAAAAAACGAATAGTTCATCACCAACTCGATTAGAGACAGACTGTGAAAGCTTGTACATAATTTTCCTATCTTGTGAGTAAAGCTGAAGAATATACTCATGAGTATCATATGAAACCACCCATTTTTGGTGTAGCCGATGAATCTTGGCAGCAAGCTTCTTATGGTGTTCAGCCGTGTAAAAATTCATGTATAAATCTGAGCCTTTACAGTAATAGGGAGGGTCAATATAAATAAATGTTTCTTTTTTGCTTTTGTCTAGGTTACTTAGAAATTTCAGACCATCAAAATTTGAGATAGAGATTTGATTCTTTAAAGTTTTAATCTTTTGAATCCGACTAATTAAATCTTTTTTATTAAATCTTGCATCAATTTTATATTTACCCTTTTGCTCAAGACCACCAATAATTCCTCCGCTTATTACACCTGAAATATTAGTTCTATTGAGAAAGAAGGTAGATTTAGCTAGTTCAAACTCATCACTAATGTGAAAATTATTTTGAATATTCCTATATTTTTTCCAGTTATCTACAGAAACCTCAATTTCATCTATCCACTCACATAATTCATCTGCTCTATATACTATAGCTCGCCACAATGCATGAATTGATTTGTCGAGATCGTTAATATAAATGTGGTTTACGTATCCCTCTACAAGAAGTCTTAAAGCAAGACCTGCACCACCTGCATATGGTTCAGCATAATCGATGCCAATCAATTGGTTTTCGTAGAAAAGTTGGGCCATGAAAGGAAAAATACAATTTTTTCCTCCTGGGTACCTAAGTGGTGAATAGTAAATACTCATTTCACTCGTCCTTTCCATGCGTTATTGAGAGCATAGCCCCGATAATAATCGATATAGCTATGGTTTGATCGAAATTACTCGATGCAGTGTAATTATGGGCACCAGTATGAAGTAGTTGAATCATACTTTGCTCTGTAACATTGTAATTTGAAAGTGTAGTTTTAGTATCTTGATCAAGATTTTTCTTTGCTTCAGCAAAATACTTTTTTATGTACGAGTCAAGTCTCTTCAATCCGACATCTTTCACCGCAGTTTCTAGGAGCAAGCGCAGCGACATACGAATTAGGCTAGGGAAAGTTTGTGATAACTCTTTTTTGTGGTTTACATAAAATGTGTGAAAATCCGTTATATCTCGATAGAGATTGCTCACCTCTCCTATTTGGAGATAGAGTTTACCTCCAAATATCTCCGGTTTTTTCGTAGAAACGCGCCGTGACTGTCGCTTTTTATTAGGTTGCTCAGGCGATATCTCATTATTTTCTGCACTTATTGATGGACTTAAATCAACTTTATCTTTGTTAGATATACCTATTGGATGATGAGGTGCATTTTGATTTTTCTCTTGTGGGATTTCAGATTGACTTGGATTAGGCTCTTTTGCGCCAGTTTCTTGAGAACCTGACTTAGCAGTAAGGCTGTCCTCTAGCTTTTCATTTTCTGAAAACTTCCCTTCATTAGTGAGTTCGTCTCTGGAGGCATCGAGATGGTTGTCTTGCTGATTTTTTGGTCTATTTTTTTGGATAGATGTACCAAAAGTAATTTGGCATATACTGAGATCATTATCTTTATCCTGATCTATGATTTTTTGGGAAGAAGGCTCTAGAACTTCAAGAACCTTTCCTCTATTATCCCCCCGTGTGGTTATATTTTTATTTTTTACTTTATTTGATAAATCTGAAAGAATATGGTGAGCATCTTTATCAGAATGAGAGCTATATAACTGTCCATCTTTAACAAGAAATCCTAGTAGTTTCAATTTCCCCTCTTTCAACAACTCTTCTTTTACAAAACGTTGATTGAGGTGAGGGTTATTGCTAATAATTCCTGTTATTTCGTCTAATAAAAGGAATACACTCTTTTCCTGATTCATGAGATAGTGAAGAAATATATCTCGCTCAAGAAATCCCCAAGAACCTAATTTAGTATGCTTTCGAAGAATATTATCTAACGCTACTACTTGAGAACATACATTACACGGTATCTCGCTTGGGAAATTAGGAATAGAAAAGTTTAGACCGTTGGGAATAGATACAAGTCCATGCTGAATTTTCCCAAGAATAACTCGTCTGTTTCCATCATAAACAACTGGTTTACTTTTATGATAGACAACTGTGGGAATTTCGCTACAGTCAAAATGTTTACCCATATCTTTTGCAAGTTTCTTTAAATTCCATCTACCTTCTTTATCTTGTAATGCCCTATTAACAATGTCTTGATCTGATGCGTTCTCGTCAATTGGGTCACGAGGATTTTCAGTCCACAAAACTAGCTTTTCCAACTTAATGTATTTTACAGACTGACTCATTGAATTGTTGCTCTCTAATGGTGGGGAGGATTACAATTCGACTATACTAGCCTATCTTTTGAATGAGATATTGTGTGTTTAAAGAGATTTAATTATATTTTGAGAAAATAAAGCAGATCTCAAATATTTTGCTGCGAAGGTAAAAAAGGTGTTGTTGTTACCGCAATTTGGGTTCCAGAATGGATGGGGTTTCAGCGGCCATCTGCTTGCTCAAGACTTCGCTTGCCCGAATGTCTTGGCGAATTTCGTTGAGGTGATCGTAATAGTAGGCTAGAGCAGCGTGAACGTCTGCCAGGGTAATGCTGGGGTAATGGTCAATAATTTCATCTGGGGACATTTTGAGATATTCATACCAGATGACGATATCTTGCACCCGAATGCGATGCCCTGCAATCCGGGGTTTGCCACCGCAAGTGCCAGGGGTGATTTGAATATACTCGAAGATTGTGGTTGTCATAGTTTTGATTGCTACTTCAAGGCATCATCGTTTCAAAGGATACACCGACTGTTTGGAAAACGGTAGAAGCATTGGAGCCAGGTAAAAAGTTTAGTTTTTCAAAACCGATGACGGTAACGTTTTGGTCTTTTATCAAGATGACCTCACCGCCTGTTTCCTCGGCTTCTACTTCCTCCGAGGGTTCACCAAACCAAACCACCAGAGTATTGCCCACCGGATCGTGAAATACGTTTACCTTTGCCATAGGATTTTTCCTTAATTCAAGAATAGGGGCGATTATCCTCCAACTCCTCCAAACACATTTCTACCACCTCACGAATATTTTCCATGAGTTCATCGATCGTTTCACCTTGGCTGTAACAGGCAGAGAGTTGTGGCACCTCACCCACGTAAAGACCATCTTCATCTTTTTCAATCACGACATAAAACTCGTTTTGCCTCATACTTTCTCTCACGAACTGATTTACTAGACTATTTGAACACTAACATAGCTCCATCAACAAAAATGGTGAGCAAACCAACGCTTACTCACCACCATTTCCAAAATTCAGATTTTCCCGCGCACTTTGATCCTCTCGCTTGGGCAAGGTGAGGGTGTGCAGAATAGAACACTGCGAAAGAATTTACTTCTTCGTCAACTGTGTCAACACCTGGTTCGATCGCTCCACAAAAGCTTTCATCTCATCGGGACCAAAGCTCTTCTGCCCCATCAACGCCAGGTCATAGATATGCTGACACAGCAGCTTCGACATCTTCGCCGAAGGCGACTCCTCACCACTGCCCGTCACGATCGCCCCTTGATTTAGCTCCAGCACATTTTGCACCAGGGGATGAGCCGTATTAATCATCAAAATATGCTCATCAGGGAATTGCAGATCAGCTTGCTGGCTCATCATCGCGGTCATATCCCGCAGGCGGCGCATGGCTTCCGGCAATAACACCATTGCTGGCGGCGTAGAGGCATCATCAGACTTGAGCGCCTGGGTTTTGATATTGAGCGTGGGCTTATCGAGAGCTTTCTCAAATAGCTCCTTGATGGTTTCGCTGCGAGTCTTGTTGGTAGTGGGGTCTACCACTTCCGATTCCTGTTCCTTGTCCACCAGGGTGTCATCCAGTTCCGCGTCTACACGGGAGAATTTCACATCGGTGTATTCCCGCTCCAAGAAGCTGATGAAATGGGTATCAATGAAGGAATCCAAGAACAACACTTCCAACCCCTGGTTCTTATGCAACTCCACATAGGTGGCCTGGACCGAAGGATCGTTGCAATAAAAGACCCGGTTTTCGTGCTTCTCCTTGTTGCGCTCCAAATACTCCTTCAGAGTGGTGTAATAGTAACCCTTGTCGTCGGTGACAGCAGCGGGGTCGGCAGCGGGTACGTCTGCCCAGGCATCATCATCAGCCGTTTGGACTTCCACTTTGGCCGCATCAGTGTCAGTCCCCAGTTTAGCTGTGGTGCGGAAGATCAGGATATCCTCCACCTGCTGCTTGAACTTGTCGTCGTTGAGGGTGCCAAACTTGACGAAGGTGCCCAAGTCCTGCCAGCTCTTGATGTATTGCTGGCGATCATCACTGTAGAGTTCCTTGAGGCGATCGCCCACTTTCTTTGCAATATGGTTGGCAATCCCCCGCACCGTGCGATCGGCTTGCAGGAAGCTACGGGAGACGTTCAGGGGAATGTCCACACTATCAATCACCCCTTGCAGCGGCAGCAGGAACTTAGGAATCACTTCCTCACAGTTTTCACTGACAAAGACCTGGTTGCAATAGAGCTTGATATGGCCCTTAGTCACATCCAAATCCGGCTTCAGTTTGGGGAAATAGAGAATCCCATTGACCAAGAAAGGATAGTCGGTGTTGATGTGGACCCACAACAGCGGCTCCTGCTCAAAGGGATAGAGATAGCGATAAAACTCTTTGTAATCTTCATCAGTCAAATCGCGGGGTGACTTTTTCCAAGGCGCAATCTGCTTGTTGACCTGCTCAAACGTCACCGCTGTTGTTTCAGATTCCGCAGGCTTTTCTTCACCCTCTGCGGCTGGAGGAGGGGGGGGAGCCACCGTTTCCATCTTGATGGGCACGGGCATAAAGTCGCAGTAGGTGCGAATCAACTGGCGAATCCGAGCTTGCTCCAGGTACTCCCCTTCCTCTTCCATCAAGTGCAGGGTGATGGTAGTACCGCGATCGCTCCGGCTGGACTCGCTAAGTTCAAACTGGGTTGATCCGTCACAACTCCAATGAACAGGAGTGGCCCCCTCCTTATACGAAAGGGTATCGATTTCTACTTTGCTGGACACCATAAAGGAAGAGTAAAAACCCAACCCAAAGTGACCAATAATAGCATCATCACCGCTGCTCTTATACTTTTCGACAAATTCTTCCGCACTGGAAAAGGCCACCTGGTTGATGTACTTCTTCACCTCATCAGCGGTCATGCCAATCCCGGTATCCGACACCGACAGGGTTTTGGCCTCCTTGTCCACCCTGATGATGATTTCGTGGTCGCCCACCGCCCCTGCAAACTCTCCAGAACGAGACACCATATCCATTTTCTTGATGGCATCTACGGCGTTGGAGACTAACTCACGCAAGAAAATCTCGTGGTCGGAATACAGCCACTTCTTAATGATGGGAAAAATATTCTCAGTATGGATACTGATGTTGCCTTGTTCTAGAACAGTTGTCATAGTCCTCTATCAGCAGTCGTAGGGTTGTTTACACTTGATTCCAGTAGGGTGATTCGTGGTGAGGCAACACTCCTTTGGGAGTGGCATTGCGCCATCGGCCCTGTTAGCGTAGCCAAACGCCATCCTAGCCAACGGATACGAATCAGGCCATGATAATGCTAGCCACCTGATATTGTGGCGGATTGATGAAATTCGGTGCAGTAGGGAACCCCCCCAACCCCATTCGGATTACCCCACCCACCTCCAATTTTCTCTCCTATCGCGATCGCCACATTGGTTAGGCCATTTTTGTCAGCAAGCATCCCCACAAAAATGGCGCTTTGTCGATCAATCAGGTGATGGACTGTGTATATCAAGATTTCTGAAAACTCCCCCGGATAGTTTTTGTTGGTGTAGCGAAGGGTACAACTATCCAGTAAAAAGTTTGGTCCGCCAACTAGACATAATACTTACATCAAAACCTGTAGAAATCCAGATCAATTCGATATCATCTCCCAAACAATCACAATTATTAGGTTTCGATAAAGCAAAAGCAGAGATTTATTTACTTCTGATGTGTACGTATAATTAACTAGAAGAGAGTTATTCCTCCTATGATAGAATTTTGCCAAAGTCAAAAATAAAGAGAATCTTAAAAAGTCTACTTCCTTAGTTTTAACAGGATTTTTACTTTTTGGGGTTTATAAGGGTGGAAGTTGTGGAAGTCTTGATTTTAGGAATTCCAGAGACTTTATAAATCGGCCCTTAGAAAATAGGGTGTAGCATCTCAACTATGATATGGCGACTAAGCGATCGCACGATGGACGCTTTGTACTGTTTTTTTGTAAAACTTAAAGCAATATTCCACCGAAATAGGTGCTTTAAATTATTAAAATAGTATCCTAGGTAATACTCTAATTAATTTTAGTATCTTTGCTATTTTTATGAGTTGCTATACAAGTAAAAAATCAAAGAAAGGTAATACGACATCCCTTGGTAATAGCATGGTTACTCTGCCAAAAGGACATGGCAATGCCGAAAGTCTTGTTTCTCGCTATAATTTCGCACTGACTTGTTTAGGACGATTTTCTTCATCAGGATTAGAACTGAATGACCTTTTTAACCAAGCTAAAATACTAGTAAAAGAGACATTAGAAGTTGAATATTTTAATGTTTGGCTAATAATGTCAGATGGTATTTCCTTGAGACAATTAAATTCAGATACTACTGATTATATTACGGCTAATTTGCCTAACTCTGGGATATTTTCTTTGATTAATAAGCAATCTATTCAAGCGCTATTAACTAATAAATATCTCACAGTTTTTAATAAAAACTCTTTGGATAAATCATTCAATACTCCTGTTTGTCCTGTTCCTAAAGATAGTATTAGTAATGTGCAAGTGCCAATTCTAGGAGGAGGAAATTTATTGGGTTTTATCGAAGTCTCCTCAACATCTCCTCGGCAATTTTCCTCAGATGTGATTCATTTTCTACAATCTGTTTCCCATATTTTATCCGCAGCTATTGAACGTAAACGATCTGAGGATCTAGTGTTGTCTCAACATCAAGTCCTTGAACAAATTGCGATGGGGGTTGATCTCCAGAAAATTTTTAATAGTCTTTGTGTATTAATGGAGAGATTACTACCTGGCTCATATTGTTCTGTGTTGGTTGTAGATGCAGAACAACAATGCCTCCGATCCGGTGCTGCTCCTACTTTGCCCCAAAAATATGTTGATGGTATAAATGGCCTAATGATTGGCGGTTGTTCTGGTTCTTGTGGCACAGCAGCCTATCGAGGAAAGCCTGTTTTTGTACAGATATTGCCTTACTACCAAACCAGTGGGAAGCGGAACGGGACTCGGTTTGTCAATTAGTTATCAAATCATCGTCAAAAACCATAAAGGCATTATATTTTGTACCTCTGAACCGGGTAAGGGCAGCACATTTACCATCAAAATTCCCATCTGCTAACCCCTAGAAATTTCCCAGCTTGGTTGTTTGAACCAATCCTGCAAAAAAGCGGTAAGAATCTGAATTTTAGTCGATAAATGGCGGTTGGGGGGATAGGCCAAAAATGCTGCAATGGGCGGGGCGCAATAGTCAGGCATCACTACTTGAAGCGCTCCATCATGGATGGCGGGTTGCACCATAAATAGGGGCAGTAGCGCAATTCCTACTCCTTTAATTGCCGCTTCTCGCAAGACTTCTCCGTTATTGGAATAGTAGCGACAACGCACCAGGACTGATTGGGTTGTCCCATCAGGACCAATCAGTCGCCAATGTTGTCCCGTGGCAAGATAGCCATATTGCAGACAGGTGTGTTGGTGCAAATCGGTAGGTTCTTGGGGAAAACCATGTTGTTCTAGGTAAGAGGGCGCTGCACACAAAATTCGTTGGATTGGGGTTAGCTCATGGGTAATTAAGCTATCATCGGGCTTGAGTGCGGCAATTCGCAGGGTGATATCAAAGCCTTCTTCAATCAAATCGACAAAGCGATCGCTCAAGGTCATTTGCACTTGTAGGTCAGGGTATTGGGTCATAAAGGTGGCGATCGCCTCCGCCAAGTGCATCGTACCAAAGGACATCGGTGCATTAATTCGCAGGGTTCCCTTCGGTTCTTGTTGTAACTGAGCCACGGCCTGA
>JAYKIC010000260.1:0-3288 GCA_035284985.1 Leptolyngbyaceae cyanobacterium | reverse complement strand
CAACCCGAATTTCGGTGGATGAGAAGAGTGAGTTATCCCGAATTGTCCGTGGGTTTCAAGATGATGAAGGGGATGATCTGACGCTTTGATGAGGTTGCTAATAACCAGTCGGATGCTTGCTGGCCTAATTCCTTACCTTGCCTACTGGGATCGATAACGTGTTTGTAGCAAAAATAAATTGCGGCGCTACTTCTGACCCGGTTTTGTCACAGCTGCGATTTAATTCAACACGGTCCAAGTTTCGCCGCTATCACTGGATTGATAAATCTGGTTCTGGTCAGTTGCGGCGTACAACATGGTGGGATTACTGGGAGCTGCGGCCATGTGCAAAACCACTCCTTCCGTCTGGCTATTACCCAATGGTTCCCAAGATTGGCTCTGGTTCTGACTAATGACGAAGGTCTGGCCTGAGGGAGTCAGTTGAAAACCAACCAGGTGATTCTGATCACCTGCTTCGATGGCTATTAAGTCTGTGAGCGGTGCAGTCGCAGTGTTGGGGCGCAAGGTCCAGGTTTGGCCGCCATCGGTACTTTCAAACAGTCCGGCTTGGGTGGTGGCAAAGACATGATCGGAGTTTTGGGGAGCGATCGCAAACTTAAACGGTGTAGCATCTAAGCCATTTGCCGCCAGTGGTATCCAAGTGTTTCCCCCATCGTCGGACTTAAATAAGCCTTGCTGTCCCGATGTGGCCAAGCCATAGAACACATCAGGATGACCGGGGGCGATCGCCAAGGTGTGAAAATCTACCCCTTCCATCGATCGCCGTTGCCAGCTTGCCCCCCCATCAGCGCTCACCTCAAAACCAAGATTGTGGGAACCGCCCGTATCGTGGCCGTGACCGGGATGCCCACTGCGGTATAGCAGCATCTGATCCTCTGGATGCATGGCAAATCCCATTAAATCCGATCGATCGTCCCCAAGTTGCAACCACTCCCCTTCCGGCGACCGAATCACAATGCCGTGGTGGGTGGCAATGTACACCACTTCAGGGTTACTTGGATTCACGCCAATACCGTGGATATGGGTTTGCTGCTGCCAATCTTCAGATGCGGCAGTGAGGGGAACGTCGGGTAGGGGTTTTGGTGTAGCCTGTTCAGGTTCAGCTTGTTCGGCTTCCACCGTTTCCACTGGGGGCGATGATGTTTCAGTGGACTCAGGAGTCTGACTAACGTTTTGGGCCGTACATCCCCAAAGAACGAGGGCTGTGAATCCGGTCAATAGGATAGGTTTCATCGATTTGAACTGTGGTGATACTTCAGAGAGATACGGTTGGCAGGGATGGTCTAATAGACCCATGCCTATTGTTTCGGACAGGGCTGGCATGGGTCATGACCACTAATAGAAAGGAAATCTATTATTTACTGGTTTTACGAACGGTTCTATCACCGCATCCCGTGCATGGGACCGGGCATCGCGCTGACTCCATACCAATCTTGCAACCATGTTTGCATTTGCCAAATTTCCTGTCGCTGGGTATCGGCAATATTCTGGGCAAACGCTTCGATGGGCTGATGCTCCACCAAGCCATGATTGACCAGGTGTTGTGACATCATCACCGCTCCCATGTGGTGCATGACCATGTCTTCTAGAAATACCTGATCCAGTTCATTGCCTTCTAGTTGGCTGAGGTCACGCATCATGGGCATATAGGAGAGATCAGTTGGCTGGGCTGGATACCACTGATCCAGCCAGGTTTTCATCTGATCAATTTCTGCCGATTGCACATCGATAATGGACTGGGCAAATTCACGCATTTCGGGGCGATCGCTCTTTGCTAGAACTCGCTCTGCGGTGGCGATCGCTTCTTCATGGTGGGGAATCATCTGGCTCAAGAAATCAAATTCACTATTGACCTGCATCATCGACATCATCTGGTTGTGATGCTCCTGCCACTGACCTTGGCTGACAGAATCATTTTGCCCATAACTGCCGTGGTGTATGGGCATTTGACCCCGGTGCATGGGCATTTGACCCCGGTGCATCGGCATTTGCCAATCTGACTGATCAGGCTGTTGGGCAGGATCGGCATTGGCGTTGGAAGATGAAGCGAAATAGGAAAGGGTAACGGTACCTGCGGTCGCAATGCAGAGACCTGCGATCGCAGCAATAAGCTTAGTTGAACGTTGCATAGGATTTCCTTTGTTGAGACCTATGGACACAATTCTAGACACTCCAGTGGACTAGAGTGTCTAGGACAAAGGGGATACAGCTACTAATATTTATCTTTATTTATCTTCTTTCACAAGGTAATTCTAGGGTTGGGGCGATCGCCCCTGCCAAAACCCGTATGAGAAAACCTATTGCGTCATCTTAAGCCAGCCAAAGATTTGGGTTGCGGTTAATTGAAGCGGTAGCGTTGCAATCACGGGTACCAACTCATCCCCACTCACCAACTCCGGTGGTTGTTGTGGTTGCAAAATCATGATGGAGCGATCGCCTGGATCAAGCAGCCAACCCATCTGACAGCCGTGTTTGATGCAGTGCAAAATATTTCCTGTTACCCGATTAGCACTCTGATCGGGTGACAGAATTTCAATCACCCAGTCAGGAGGAACCACAATATCATCCAACGGTTCTCCATCAGCATCAAATGCAATATTTTGCCACAGGAAAATAGCAATGTCGGGAATGATTGAACGCCCTCCAAATGTACACCGAAGCTCTGGAAAAGCGTAGGCAAGCTGATCGGCTTCCGCCACCCCATTAATCATCTCGGTTAGCTTGCTTTGTAACCGGGAATGGCGAGTTTTGGGCATGGGCCTCTGAATGATTTGTCCATTAATGTATTCACTAGCTGGTTTAGTCTCAGGTAGGGCCAGGAATGCCTCTAGGGTTAATGATCCTGTATTGGTTACGACCATCGGCACTCATTGCATTGAACGTCTGCACTGATTATATCTTTTGCTAGTGAGGAGGTGATCCTCTCTATGGAGTGGCGTTGCGCGATCGCCCTACTCTCAGGTGGTTGAATGCGATCGCCCCTCTCGAAATTCTATTGCAGAAGCAGGGGAGCGATCGTTTTTGCGGTTGCCCACTCAACTTTTGGGAGGCGATCGCTTTTTCTTAATCCCGCTAGTTTTGATCTTGATGATCGCTTTGTTGCGTTTGCCATATAGATGAGACCTATAAATTTAGTGAATTTTGAATCTCAAGATGACTTTTAGGCTATCTAGCCCATAGCAGGAGAAAAATACAAATATGCTTAATCCATTAAACGCAGTTGAAGGAATTGTGGCATCTGGGACGAAAGCTGTCGAATCAGTTAGGCAAAGGGAGCGAAAACATAGC
>JAYKIC010000259.1:0-11244 GCA_035284985.1 Leptolyngbyaceae cyanobacterium | reverse complement strand
CCATTAAATCGCACAATGACGGATCACGGTAGGGAATAGCGGCACGGGTGTGTAAATGCTCCTGTTCCTGTCGAGAAAGGGGCGGTAGATCGGTGCCGCTGAAATTGGCGATGGTACCTGGGGATTTGCGGCCCACAGCCGGAGTGGCACCTAATCGCAATCCCGCTAACTGTAAGGCCGTTCGCACGGCGGCGGCGCAGGAGTAGGTGGCAAGGCAACCCGTAGGGGCGAGGCAGCGCCCCACATGGGCTAGAAATTCCACGGTCCACAGTTGGGGACACTGGGTCGGAGAAAAGGGATCTAGAAAAATGGCATCTGCTTGGAAGCCTGCCTGAATCACTTGATGGATGGTTTGACGCGCATCGCCCCATAGTAAATGGGCCGTGAAGGGATAGGGCTGGTTCTCCCAACTACGGGAAGAACTGGATTCGGTCTGCACCAACTGGGCTAAATAGTGAGGAATGGGAGGGGGCCACTGGTCGAGGAGATGATGGGCGATCGCCGTCCTCGGCACGGTCACATCCCATTCCAACCCATACCACCGCACATGACAATTAGGATTAATGCGCCAAATTGCAGCTAAAGCCGCCGCTGTGTTGTAGCCTAGACCATAGCAAACATCGAGCAGAGTCACCGTCGCGTTAGTCGCCAACCGCGCCAACTGAGCCGGACCGATAAACTTGAGTTCCGCTTCTAGCCGTGCCCCTTGCCGACTGTGAAACGCCTCGTTAAATTGAGGGGAAAAAAAGGTATAGGAACCATCTGCGGTTAGTTCTGGTTTGAGTAATTCTGGTTTGAGTAATTCTGGCTCAAGGCTAGCTTGGTCTGGACGTTCGGGTTTCACAATTAGGTACTTGGAGTGATGCCAGTATGGATTATCCCACCCCCCTTGTCTCTGCGGAATGGTTACACGCTCACTTGGATGATCCTCAAGTGCGTGTGGTGGATTGTCGCTTTGCCCTGATGGACCCTAGCTTGGGGATTCGTCAATACCAGTCGGGTCACGTTCCAGGGGCGGTTCACCTGGATTTGAATCGGGATTTGTCCAGTCCAGTACAAGCCCACGGGGGTCGCCATCCGTTGCCTAACGTGGAAACGTTGGCCCAAACCTTGGGGCGATCCGGCATTCAATCGGTAACGGAGGGGGAACAACCCACATTTGTGGTGGCCTATGATGACTCCCGCTTTGCCTTTGCGGCCCGACTGTGGTGGCTACTTCGTTATCTAGGCCATGATCAGGTGGCAGTGTTGGATGGCGGCTTTCAGGGATGGCGAACGGCTGGTTATCAGGTCACTCAAGCCGTTCCTGACTATGGGCCTAAGACGTTTAAGCCACAGGTGCGATCGCACCTCTTGGTCAATATCAATGACGTGAAGCAGCGCAAAGATCTGCCCCAGGTGCTGTTAGTGGATTCGCGGGAGGGCGATCGCTATCGGGGCGAACGGGAACCCATTGACCCAGTGGCGGGCCATATCCCCGGTGCCCTCAATCTTTTCTGGCATGAAGTGACCAATGAAAACAGCTACGTCCGTTCAGTTGGGGAACAGCGATCGCGCTGGCAATCCCTTTTCCCCAACTCACCCACCAAAATCGACAGTGCCGAGGAAATTATGGTGTACTGCGGCTCCGGTGTCACCGCCTGCGTCAATCTGCTTTCATTGGAATTGGCAGGAATTGCCAACGGCAAACTGTATGCAGGCAGTTGGAGCGATTGGTGTTCCTATTCCTAAGGGATTTAAGAGCGTTGGTTTGGCGGATTGAACCCTGAACCGACCCAGCTTGATTTTATTCACCCGACTCATCATCAACGTCTATCCCCATCGCCCGGAGTTGCTCGGCTAACCGTTGTGCCCTAGCACTGGCTGCATCCGCCCGTTGCTTTTCTTGCTCAGCCCGCTGCTTTTCTTGTTCAGCCCGCTGCTTTTCTTGCTCAGCCCGCTGCTTTTCTTGTTCAGCCCGTTCAGCCCCTGTCGGCACCACTTGCTGGTCCCGATCGCACCAGCGCAACCAGGTTTCGGTCTGGCCTTCAAACACCCCATCCCACAGGGTCAACCCCAAATTCATGCCCTCAAACCACGGGGTGGGTAATTGGCGATATTGCCCTGCGGTTAGCACAAACGCTTGCAACAGATTGCCATCCATTTGGTCCGGTTTCTGTAGCTGCCTCAGGGGATCAAACACGACGTAATAGACAACTCCCATGCGAGCGTAGGCATCTTTCTTGGTCGTCAATTCATTCCCGACCCGGTTCGAGACAATCTCGATCGCTAGTTCTGGTACTTTGCCAAATTCCCAGACAAAATAACTACGGTTGCGCTTTTGGGACCAGTCGGCAGGCATCTGCACCCCCAAGCTGACGAAGACATCGGGCACCAGTGGCTCTTGTTTAATGGCAAAAAAGAGACCAACATTTGCAGCTACAATAAACGGTTTGGGTAAAACTGAGGAACTATCTTGTGAACTATACAATGGTTCCACTAATAGCCGTTGCTGCTTTTCCGATTGAAAGTTATCCACGGGGGTGTCATCCTCAATCACCAGGTTGTCGATATCTGGAATGGCTATGTCGTCAGCGTTCACAATGGACTGATTCATGGCGATCGCTCCAGCGAACAGTACATCTTTATCATACCACGGTCAACCTTTTCCTCACTATCTCCTGACCGCCATCACGCCATTACCCTAATCGGATGAAGACTCAGGGTTGTTGAAACGTCCTGGGATCTAAGACCTCAACCATCAGTGTATACACGGGGAGCGATCGCCCCCCTATTGAATCTGCTGACCTCGTTCATGGCGGACACTGATCCCATTTTGCTGGTTTCCAGTGTCTCGCTGGGAATCTTCCCTAGAGGCTCCGCCTCAGCCCTCGTGCAGGGGAGAGTGAGGCTTGCGGCGGCTAACTTTGCCTTGAGTTAAGTTTAGTTCAATAGCCCTGAAATAAGCTGACCTCGGAATCCCGGATTCTTGAAGAATCCGGGATTTTTGGTTATAACTTATCCTTGTATCTGGGCCGCCAATTCTAAAGCAATACTTTTCAAGGTGACGCGATCGCCCCTCTAATCAATCCTCTGATCAATAATGATTTCCCCACTATTCACAGTAGTGCGGCGACAGCACTCAACCTGCTGCCCATCTGAGTCCTCTAGATGTCAGTTAAAAAGGGTGAGTCAATTGTGCGGCCCGTGCCAAAGCCTGCCACCACCAGCCCAGACCTAAGCCATCAACTCAGCCAAGTCTGTCAACACTTCCTGGGCATGGGGTTCGGGCTTTACCTTGGGATAAATTTTGGCAATCTTGCCCTCTGGGTCAATAATAAACGTGCGGCGAGTAATCCCAACGTATTCCTTGCCCATGAATTTCTTAGGTCCGTAACTTTCGTACTGAGTGGACACGGTCCCATCCGCATCGGTGAGCAACGGAAACGGCAAGTTGTGCTTGGTGGCAAATTTAGTGTGTGCTTTCGCGTCATCGGTGCTGACTCCCAGCACAACGACGGATTTTTCTTGGTAGGCATCGTAGGCATCCCGGAAACCGCAGGCTTCTTTAGTGCAACCGGGTGTATTGTCACGGGGATAAAAGTAAAGCACCACATATTGCCCCTGATAATCCGCCAAATTGACCGGGTTGCCATCCCCATCAGGCAGAGTAAATTCAGGGGCGATCGCCCCAACCCTTAATTCCATCGCAGTTCTCCTGGTAGTAGAACGGTTGTCAACGCTAAACACCGTAAAACGTTATGGCCATCCTCGTCTATTTATGTCGAAATGTAAACAGCTTCCCCCTTCTCTCAGTGTAAATCTTTGGCAAGCGACCAGTCAGTGGCATCATATTGAATGGAAGGTTAGCGTTACCAGGGCTGCCTGTTCGACTACTGAGCGATTACTGTTTAGGGAGAACCATGCTAAAACGGTCTATTTTGTTGGTGGCGATCGCAGCCACATTTATATTTCAAATTTTTGTCCAAAGTGCCACGGCGATGGAGCTTGATGCGGCTACCCGCACCGTCAAATTAAATGAGAATGGAGATACCATTACCCTCACCCAAGAACAAGCGGCCAATGGCAAGAAAAAATTCAATGATACTTGTGCTATCTGTCACTTGGTAGGCGGAACCAAGACAAACCCTAATGTCAACTTGAGCGCCGAGGCTTTAGCCAAAGCCTACCCAGCCCGTGACAACATTGAAGCGCTGGTGGACTTTATGAATGTTCCCACCACCTACGATGGCTTTGTGGAAATTCCTGAGCTTCACCCAGCAATGAGTTCGGCGGATATCTTCCCCAAAATGCGTAACTTGTCCCAGGAGGACTTGGTGGCGATCGCGGGTCACATTTTGATGGGACCAAAGATTAATCCGGGTTGGGCTGGTGGTAAAACGAAGTTCTAAGGTTCTAGGTTAAGTTTCAACCATTAGTTGGATGTAGGCTTGCCGATTAGAATGCAATTTCTAATTGTTGCATAGTCATCAGGGTAGTGCGATCGCACTACCCTGATTTTTCTTAGGGTGCCCTGATTTTTCATGGATTTAATTGTCCTCAGTGTTTCTCAAAATTATTCCAGATTTGCCAACGCCACATGATGAACATCAGTGCTAGGATCGCCTCAGAGAAACTAAAAGGACAGTATAGAGGAAATATCGCTTCATGTTTGAAGAAGTAGAGAAGGTGATATCCGCAGATGGGCGGGATATTCGCCTTCGGTTAGGTTTGTTGGCACCCCAAGCAGGGGGTGCAGTGTTGATTCAGTCAGAAGATACTATCGTTTCTGTCACCGCCACGCGGGCTGGAGGACGCGAGGGTATCGACTTTCTTCCCCTGATCGTGGATTACGAAGAAAGACTTTACGCTGCAGGCCGGATTCCAGGAGGATTTTTACGCCGAGAAGGTCGTCCTCCCGAAAAAGCGGTGTTAACGAGTCGCTTAATCGATCGCCCCCTTCGTCCCCTCTTTCCCAATTGGTTACGGGATGATATCCAAGTGGTTGCCACCACGATCTCCATGGATGAGCGAGTTCCTCCCGATATTTTGGCGGTAACAGGAGCCTCGATCGCCACCTTGTTAGCCAAAATCCCGTTCTACGGACCCATGGCGGCGGTGCGGGTTGGGTTAGTCGGGGATGATTTTATTATCAACCCCACCTACGCTGAAATCGAAACCGGAGATCTGGATTTAGTGGTCGCGGGTTCCCCGGCTGGGGTGATCATGGTGGAAGCGGGCGCTAACCAACTGCCGGAACAGGACATCATCGAAGCCATCGACTTTGGCTATGAGGTGGTCCAAGAACTGATCAAGGGCCAACAACAAGTTATGAAGGACTTGGGCATTGAACAAGTCATCCTGGAACCACCCGCTTCTAATGCGACGGTGGATGAGTTTTTGAGCGATCGCTGCACCAGCGGGATCAAATCGGTTCTGACCCAGTTTGACCTGGATAAGACCGCACGGGATACCAAACTGGATGAAGTGAAAGCGGAGGCGGTGGCTGAATTAGAACAACGGCCTGAAGAAGATGCCGTGCGGCTGGCGATCGCTGAAGATCCAAAAGTCTTGGGCAACACCTTCAAAGCCCTCACCAAAAAATTGATGCGAAGTCAGATTTTGGAAGATGGAGTCCGCGTGGATGGTCGTAAATTGGATCAGGTCCGTCCAATCAAATGTGCCACAGGTATTCTTTCACCCCGGATTCATGGCACCGGGCTATTCCAACGGGGACTGACCCAGGTGATGTCGGTGGTGACATTGGGTACCTCCGGAGATGCCCAGGAATTGGACGACCTGCACCCCGATGCAACCAAGCGCTACATGCACCATTACAACTTTCCCCCCTATTCTGTGGGTGAAACCAGACCAATGCGATCGCCCGGTCGGCGGGAAATCGGTCACGGTGCCCTAGCTGAACGGGCCATCATGCCCGTACTCCCGGCCAAGGAAGACTTCCCCTACGTCATGCGGGTGGTCTCTGAAGTCCTGTCATCCAATGGTTCCACCTCCATGGGATCGGTCTGTGGCTCCACCCTAGCCTTAATGGATGCCGGAGTACCCATTAAAAAACCCGTCAGCGGGGCCGCCATGGGCTTAATCAAAGAAGGGGATGAAGTCCGAATTTTGACCGATATCCAAGGCATTGAAGACTTTTTGGGAGACATGGACTTTAAGGTTGCGGGTACCGATACCGGAATCACCGCCCTGCAAATGGACATGAAGATTACAGGGTTGCCCATGGAGACCATTGCCGAAGCTATCAACCAAGCCAGACCTGCCCGTATCCATATTTTGGAAAAAATGCTGGCCGTCATTGACAAACCCCGCGAGGAAATGTCACCCTTCGCCCCCCGATTGCTGACGATCCAGATTGATCCTGACCTAATTGGGATGGTGATTGGACCCGGCGGTAAGACCATTAAAGGGATTACGGAACAGACAGGAGCCAAGGTTGATATTGAAGACAGCGGGTTTGTCACCATTTCCTCCTTAGATGGTATCCAAGCGAAAAAGGCAAAGGCGATCATTG
Organism: Leptolyngbyaceae cyanobacterium; assembly: GCA_035284985.1. Taxonomy (GTDB): domain Bacteria; phylum Cyanobacteriota; class Cyanobacteriia; order CAKZMO01; family CAKZMO01; genus JAAHGY01. Next base: position 4,730 of record JAYKIC010000259.1, on the reverse strand, counting down.
AAGGCATGACCAAGAAGCTGACGGCTGGCGATGTTTACCTCGGTAAAGTCACCCGCATTATTCAAATTGGTGCCTTTGTGGAATTTTTGCCCGGTAAAGAAGGCATGATTCACATTTCCCAATTAGCCGATTATCGGGTGGGCAAAGTGGAAGACGAAGTGGGTGTGGGCGATGAAGTAATCGTCAAAATTCGAGAAATCGATAATAAGGGTCGCATTAATCTGACTCGTCTGGGGATTCATCCCGATGAAGCGGAAAAAGCACGGGAAACGGCTTCCGATTAACGCCACCGTCTCACAACTCAGCCAATAACCAGTCGGGTGGGCAATGCCCACCCTTTTTTGGTGCCAGAGATTCAAAATTTTGGCTCAGACCCCACTGGCAGGCATAGCAAAAACTTTTACCAGCGTCATAGCGGCCACAAACCAGAGATAGGGGGCAAACCATTTGAACTGTCCTTTTCTCAAAAGGGCGAACAGCCACAATAGGGAGAGATAGCCTGTAATAAAGGAAGCTAGGGTCATGCCGATGAGTGGACCAAGGGCCAACCCTTGTTCAATGGTGTCTTTTATCCCTAAAAGTCCGACCCCGAAGGACACCACTAAATACATGAGAAAGGAAAATCGAGGGGCTAAGTCTGCGGACGTACCCCGCCACAACATGGCGGAAATCGTAGAACCAGAGCGGGAGATCCCAGGTGTAACCGCGATGCCCTGGGCAATGCCGCCCACAAGAGCATCCCACCAAGTCATTGCTTTAGCCGTCGTCTTAGGGCCAGACTTGGGCATCGTCCATAGAACAATGCCTGTAACAATCAGCCCTAGGGAAACATAGCGGGGCTGGTTCAGTTGCTCAAAAATTTTCTCCAAACCGAGGCCAATGATCACCGTGGGAATGCACCCCACAATCACCATCAGGGACATCCGCCATCCTTCCTGTTGCCGAGCCTCAGGGGAGAACAGCCCAGAGAAGAATCCTCGTGCCGCTTCGAGGGTATCTTTCCACAGGGCAATGAGAACCGCAATAAATGTCCCGGTGTTGGTGGCAATCGTTACATAGGCCGGGAGGTGTTCCCCCCAGCCCAAGTAATAGTTGGCAAGCACCAGGTGCCCCGAACTGGATACGGGCAAAAATTCGGTTAGACCTTGAACGATACCAAGCACGATGGCTTGGACAAGGGTTAAGTCGGTGTGGGTATCCATGGTTGTTGTGCGATCGCTAATCTTTGGTTTAGGGTTTAGGGACTTTTGAGTTGCGGGGTTAGGGAGTTTTGGAGTTTTGGGGGTCTAAAGTTGTGGGCTTTAGAGTTAAGCAACCCTCCAACTCTTTAACGCCCTAACCCTCCAACGCCCTAACCCTCCAACCCCAAAACCGATCGCTGTAAAGCCAACAAGGATTGTATCCCAGTTTCAGCGTAATCGAGCATCTGGTTCATTTGTTGCCGACTAAAGCTTTTGTCCTCGGCGGTCCCCTGAATTTCAATGATATCTAAAGCGTCATTCAGCACAACATTGAGATCGACATCGGCGGAGCTATCTTCGATGTAATTCAAATCCAGCAAGGGCTGGTTGCGACACATACCCACGGAAATGGCCGCTACTTGGTGGGTGAGGGGGGACTGTTCCAGATCGCCGGATTCGAGGAGGGTGGCGATCGCATCATACAGGGCCACATATCCCCCCGTAATGGCCGTCGTCCGAGTTCCAGCATCCGCCTGTAGCACATCCGCATCGACAAGAAGGGTACGTTCCCCCAGTTGCTTAAAATCCAGCACGGCCCGAAGACTCCGGCCAATTAACCGTTGAATTTCCTGGGTCCGACCCGATAGTTTCATCAGTTCACGGGGTTTACGCTGGTGGGTCGCGCTGGGCAACATCCGATATTCCGCCGTGAGCCACCCCCGCCCACTATCAATTAAAAAGGGAGGCACACCGGGTTGAACCGTCACCGTACATAAAACTTTTGTATTGCCACAACTAGCCAATACCGATCCAGCCGCATACTGGGTGTAATGCCGTTCAAAATGTACTGGTCGGAGTTCATTGGGCTGCCGCCCATCAGATCGTTGCCCACCCATGGAATTGCCTCACGGAGAAATAAATAGGGGAAGTATGGCCTACAACGCCGTGTCCTGAGGTTAAGCCTAGTGGGGTGCCCCACCACCGCAGCCCTTAACAGAATGGCACACCGCTATCAAGGTCAAAACCTCATTCACAATACAGCAAGTCCGCTCAAGATGCCAAACTTAACGATGCAGCGCCAGCCATATAGGTTCGGCAAAAAACCTTACAAATGCCACGAGAGTTGGCGACGGATCGAAAACCACAATAACCAGGTGGGGACGCTGGATTCCCGCACCACCTTACCCCGCACAAACTTACCCATTAACAACCGCCCCAGGCCCTTGATTCTGGCGTATAGGCGAGTCCCCCAAAAACGCACTCGGTAGCTGATGTGGGCCAACCAGGGGTTGAGGGCGGCGGCAGTTTCTGGGGTCGCTTGAGCATACAAGGGCATAAAGGCTAACGGCCCGTATAAAACATCAGCACGGTGGGTCACACTGAGGCCGTATTTTCGGTGTTCAGGATTGGGATAGCCCCCATGTTCGCCATAGTTACGGAGGGGAATGAACGTTTCAAAGCCCCGCTCCCGCAAAAAATCACAAATTTTTGAGTCCCAGGAATAGTAGGTGTCAAGACCGGGGGATCGGCGGATATCGTTGGCCATGTCTAAGAGGGCGATCGCCCCAGCCGGGGTAATCAGATAAGCCACCATAGCAGAGGAAAACCCCTGGGCATAGCCCTCCTCCGACACACTATATAACTGGGGCGCACAGGTGTATAACCAAGCAATGCCGATGTTGGGATTATCTGGCCCCATGGGTAAGGGCAACATCCCCATGCCCCTAACCGGAACGAAGTCCGCTTCTACCACCAAGGTCAAACCCTTAACTTGACTGGCCCGTTTCCACGCCTCACAGTGATTCAACATTGCGAGGGCATTACGGGCATAATTTTCATAGGTGGGTTGGTGAACTTGACGAATCACCTCACCCTTGAGCGCTTCACGTTCTAGAGCCGCTTCAAGCAGTTGAGTGTCTTCTTTGTAGGCAACAATGAGGGTTTGTGTAACCTGACAATGGAGGGAGCTTTCAGGGGATAATGGCATAGGTCTGATCTCCAGACAACTTTATTCATGGAACAACGGGAAACAGAACTGCGGTAATAGGAAGGTAATGGCCTCGGAATGAAGATTTTCTCGGTTTCAGACAATACTTATTTTTTCGTGGGCAAGGTTTTTCTAAACCATCGAGGATTAAGTATTTAGTGTTATTGTACCCAGGCGATCGCCCAAACGCCCAACCCCATGGCTGCAACCCCAAGACCATCCCCACAGAATCATCGCCCTCCGTTTATTGGTTATTGGCACCTGTTACAACTTTTTACCCAACATCACCGGATCGCCCTGGAAGTATAATTCTATCTGAAGACTAATAGCACACCCTTCACCAGCGGCTAAACTATGGCTAGCCCCGTTGCCATAACAGCCATTAATCCTCACTTTAAGAACTATGAATTCCTCCACCTCGCAACCCGACGATTATGCTGAATCCAACGCTGCCGCCACCCCCAACTCCCCAGCCGAAGCTGAGCAGGAAGCATTACGACGGGATATTTTAAAGGGACGCAAATTTTCCCTAGCCGATGTAATTGGTCGGGAAGGGGGTTCCTTTATGAAAGGAGAATCACCTGTCCCAAAACTGGTGCAAGCGACCCTCGAAATTAATCGATTTATTAGTGAACAATTGCCCGATGAATCAGGGGCATTACAGTCCGTCTTGCACCGCTGGGTGGAAGAAGATACCACACGGGTGAGCCGCCATCTTGATACACCGTTAAACGCTCTAGCGGAGTTCTTAGAGGCGATCATTCACCAGCCCAGCATCCTGTATGAGCTAGTTCGTCAGGTCGATATGAAATGGGGCCAGATGAATGATGAACGGCCCTACTTCCAGCGCCCCAACCAACCGCCCCATCCGAATGATGAATACACCCATGAGTCGGTACGCCACCAGTTACAGGAGTTTCTGGTTAAGGTAAAAGCAGCCCTTTAGCCCTAGCCATTTTGATTCCCTTTACCACTAGATGGGGGTGAAGAAGATCGGGGTTTCACGGAATTGGGATTATCGACGGTTTGCATTAATTCTACAGTCGATTCCGTTAGCGATCTGGGGTCCATAAATACAATCTTGGCGTTGTCGCTTTTGCCCAGTTGATAGTTCGCTTCCACATACCGCTGGGCCACAAGGTAACGCAACACATCCTGGGCCGTCACTTCCTGCCCCCCCGATGCCAATTGTTCGGCGATGAGCTTGGCGGAGGCCACGGTTCCTTCTGCTTCGGCGATCGCCGCTTGTCGTCGCCCTTCCGCTTCCAAAATGGCCGCCCGTTTTTTACTTTCCGCCGCCCGTTCTAGCTCTAGGGAATCCCTCAAGGTTTGGGGGAGGTTAATATTTTCGACCTCTACCCGCGTGACCTTAACGCCCCAAGTGGCAGTGGCTTCATCCAACTGTTGCAGAATAGTGCGGTTAATTTCTTGACGGGAGGAATATAGCTCTTGCAGGGGCATGGTCCCGACTTGGGACCGGAGAGTGGTCATGGCGATTGATTCCAGGGCATCCTCCACATTTTCAATCGTGTAGTACATTTGCTGGAGTTCTAAGACCCGCC
>JAYKIC010000258.1:0-16852 GCA_035284985.1 Leptolyngbyaceae cyanobacterium | reverse complement strand
CAAGCACAACCGGGTATCGGCAACCAAGCAAACCAAGCCTGGAACCGTAAAAGAAACCTATCGAGGGGTGTCGTTGCTCAACCGAGTACTCAAAGGTTAATGATCCCTGTTCCGTTTTAGATTTATTGGAGTCTGCTGCACCCCTGCCGATGGTAGGGGTTTTATTATAAGTCCACCCTATGCCTAAGTACAAAGTCGGTCGTGCGGGGGACAACATGTCCCGCACGACCGACTTCACATCAGCCTATATTCTGTCATCGAAAAGGGGACTATCTGGTTCCCGATTCCTTTATACTTACAATTTTAGGATGGCGACAAAAATAGGGTTAGGGTACGCTGGTCAAAAGATTGAACTTGGCTGGACTCGCCTAAGTCATCAATCACCCGTCGTAATAAATCAGTGGCGCGATCGCGATGTTGATGTTCTCGACCCCGTAGACGCACCAGAAACTTAACAGAATCTCCTTTGCTCAGCCATGTCATCGCCCGTTGGATGCGTAGGGCATAATCTGACTCGCCAATATTGGGTCGGAACTTGACTTCTTTCACAGATGGGCGGGAATTTTGCTTCTGCCGCTTATTGGATTGATACTGAAGTTTACCGTAATCCATGGCTTTGGCCACTGGCGGGGCATCGTCCCGTTGGGACACCACCACCAAATCTAACTTAGCGCCTTTGGCTATTCTAAGGGCTTCGCGAGTGTCGATTACGCCCTGATTTTCACCTGTGGGGTCAATAAACATGACCTGCGGTGCTTTGATGTCGCGATTAATTAACTGCTTCTGCTTTGTACTAATAGGACTAGCCTCCAATTTTACGAGTTTATCTCATCATAACTGTTGATTAAGGTTATGGCATCTGTCGGATGAAAGAGATGGAAGATGGCATCCCTATATTTCTGATTGAAGATAAACTAATTGAGAACGTGGCAGTAGACCATTAGCCACCACCCACCACCCACCACCCACCACCCACTACCCACCACTCACCACCAAGCGGTTAAGTTCCGCATCACCTTTACCTTCAACCAGATCCTATGACCCTCACCTGTCCGATCCCGATTCAGCAATATCCCACCATCCTCCTTGCCCATGGTGGCGGCGGACGGCTGATGAACCAGTTGATTGAGCAAATGTTTTTATCGGTATTCGGTCAGCCGGATCAGGTTCAGCATGATGCAGCGGTTCTGACATTACCGGGCGATCGCTTCGCCTTCACCACCGATTCCTACGTAGTGCAACCGCTGTTTTTCCCTGGTGGGGATATTGGCACCCTGGCAGTTAACGGGACAGTGAACGATCTCGCAATGGCAGGTGCCCGTCCCCTCTATTTGAGTCTAGCCATGATCTTGGAGGAGGGTTTGCCGATGGAAACCCTATGGCGGGTGGTGCAATCCATCAAACAAGCGGCTGACATGGCCCAAGTGCGGATTGTCACTGGCGATACCAAGGTGGTGGATCGGGGCAAAGGGGATGGCATTTTTATCAATACCGCTGGGGTGGGGGTGGTGGACCATGGATTGGCGATCGCCCCCACCTCGGTGCAACCGGGGGATGTGGTGTTGCTGAATGGGGATTTGGGTCGCCACGGCATTGCGGTGATGGCCAGTCGGGAGGGGTTGGTGTTTGAAACGGCGATCGCCAGCGACACCCAGCCCCTCGCCAGCACTGTGGCCAAACTCCTGGCCGCTGGAATCACCGTTCATTGCCTGCGGGATGCCACCCGTGGCGGCCTCACCAGCAGCCTCAACGAAATTGCCACCGCCGCCCAGGTGACGATTCAAGTGGACGAAGCCGCCATTCCCGTCGATCCAGGGGTTCAAGGAGCCTGTGAGTTACTAGGATTAGACCCGCTCTACATCGCCAATGAGGGCCGATTTGTGGTGTTTGTGCCAGAGGTGGAGGCGGATCGGGCGATCGCCATCCTCAAAGTGGATGCCACCGATCCCGCCACCGCTGGACTGATTGGTCGGGTGATGGAGCGCACCACGGCCCCGGTGATTTTGCGAAATCAGATTGGAGTCGATCGGGTGTTGGATATGCTGAGTGGAGAGCAGTTGCCCCGGATTTGTTAATCGGCGATCGCCGACGTAAACACCGCATCAGCCGTTAACACCAGTTGTGGAAAAATCCCCGACACCAGAGTCTCCCCAGCCACGAAGCGCTGGATTTGATACTCCTCCCCATCCAATTGGCAAATCGTAATCGTTGGCTGCTTGGGTTTACCAATATGGCGCACGGCACCTAAGGCGCGAAAATCTACCAGCCAATATTCGGCAATCCCCATTGCCTCGTAATCGACGAACTTGTGACCGTAATCGTCGCGCCAGTTCGTACTCACGACCTCAATCACAAGGGGCACAGTCGTCCCCTGTTGAATCACTGAAGCGGTGGGCCAAAGAGGTTCATTCCCTAGCCTTTCACGGTTCAACACGACCACATCTGGGATATATCCAGAGTTAGCCGAGTGGGGTTTGATCATGCAGGTGCGAGGAATGGAGTAGGGCCGTTGATGTTGTCGAATCGCTACGTTGAGTTCTGCGGCCAAAAAGCCACTGACATCCTCATGGGGACCAGTAGGTAGCATCTTAACAACCCTGCCATCAATTAACTCATAGCGAGAACCATCGTCTGGATACCAATCCAGAAACGCCTCAAAGCTCATGGGTATCTTGACTTCACTATCCAGGTGATGGGCGTGAACCACCATGAATCATCTCCCTCTCTGTTTCTAAGCTTCGGGTATGGTCATTTTAGCGTAGTGATGAGGGGCGATCGCCATCTATCACCCTAACAATGAAGTGCAGCGGTGGCATCGAATGCTTACCGACAACTTTACGTACCGCCCATACCAACCCATTGTCAAATCGTTCCGATTAATCAACTGGATTCAACTCAACGCTTTAATGGTGACACGACCGCCCTCTATGGCTTGAATCTGTAAGTCAAAACCTTAGAATCTTGTATGTTCTGGCAAGTCCCTTATGATATTTGAGTAGTCCACCCTGCGATCGCCCAACTCCCATGCCCAATTCTCCAATCTCTAACACTCCCCTGCTGATTTTGGTCGATGGCCACTCCCTGGCCTTTCGCTCCTACTATGCCCATGCCAAAGGTCGGGATGGGGGACTGCGAACGTCCACGGGAATTCCCACCAGCGTCTGCTACGGTTTTCTCAAGGCACTGATTGATGTCCTCGAAAAAGAGCAACCGAGCCATGTGGCGATCGCCTTTGATCTCGACAAACCCACCTTTCGCCACGAAGCGGATGACGGGTATAAAGCGGGACGGCAGGAAACTCCAGAGGATTTTTTCCCGGATATTGAGAATTTACAAGAGATTTTGGCAGCGTTTGGATTATCCGTAGTCACGGCTCCAGGATTTGAAGCGGATGATGTAATTGGTACCTTGACCACCCAGGGCAGCGCGGCGGGGTATCGGGTGAAAATTTTGAGTGGCGATCGCGACCTCTATCAATTGGTAGACGACGACAAAGCGGTCCATATGCTGTATCTCAGCAATGCCTTTGGTCCCCGTAAAAGTGCTGGGGCGATCGAGATGGGGGTAGCGGAGGTGGAGGAAAAGTTGGGGGTGTTGCCGACCCAGGTAGTGGATTACAAGGCGTTGTGTGGCGACTCTTCTGACAATATTCCAGGAGTGAAAGGCATCGGCGCAAAGACAGCGGTGAAGTTGCTGACGGATTACGGCAGCTTGGATCAAATTTATGCGTCCATCGACGAGATCAAAGGGGCAGTGAAGAAAAAGCTGGAGGAAGGCAAGGAATCTGCTGAACATTCCCGATTTATGGCCCAAATTCGCTTAGATGTGCCGCTGGAGGGGGCGATCGCCCATTGCCAACTCCAACCCTTTGACCGGAATGTGGTAACTCCTTTACTCGATCGCCTGGAATTCCGCCAATTTCTTAAAGAGATTCCAAAATTAGAACAGGTTTTTAACGGGAATTTTGATGAGATTAACGCCACTCAAGCCCAGAAAACGGTTAACTCCACCACCGTCGAGCCGAGCAAGGAAGAGAGCGATCGCCCCTCCCTTGCTCCCAGTCCTAACGATGAGGCTGATGATTTGTGGTTTTTCAGTCCTACAGATACGGCTAGAGCCAGTCAGGTGCAGTCTACTCAGATAGAACCCCAGATCATCGACACCCTACCCAAGCTGACGGAGTTAGTGCAGCGGTTGCAACAAATGACGGACCCGGATGTGCCAGTGGCCTGGGATACGGAAACCACATCATTAGAACCACGAGATGCGGAATTAGTGGGCATTGGTTGTTGTTGGGGGTCCGGTCTTGCTGATATGGCCTACATTCCTATTGGTCATCGCATAGGCACAACCCTAGACAAGGCGACGGTCCTAGATGCCCTGCGCCCCATTCTGGAAAGCGATGATCACCCCAAAGTGTTGCAAAACGCCAAGTTTGACCGTTTGGTGTTGCGATCGCATTCCATCCACCTCCAGGGCGTAATTTTTGATACCATGCTAGCCAGTTATGTGATTGATCCTGAAACCACCCATAACCTCACCGACTTAGCACTACGTCATCTGAATATGCGAGTGCAAAGTTACGATGATGTGGTACCCAAAGGCAGTACGATGGCGGAAATAGCGATCGCCACCGCTGCCTATTACTGCGGCGAAGACGTTTACACTACCTTTCTACTGGTGCCGAAACTTCGCCAAGCCTTAGATGAAACCCCAGACCTACAGCTATTGCTGGCCTTGGTAGAAGTTCCCGTAGAAGCAGTGCTGGCGGACATGGAATACCAGGGCATTCGCATTGATGCCGATTATCTTAAGGAGTTTTCTAAAAATCTTGAGGTAGACTTAGCAAAAATTGAGAAAAATGCCTATGAACAGGCGGGAAGTACCTTTAATCTTGCGTCTCCCAAACAGTTGAGTGAATTGTTGTTTGGAACCCTAGGGTTGGACAAGAAAAAAACTCGTAAAACCAAGACGGGCTACTCCACCAACGTCAGCGTTCTAGAAAAACTGCAAGGCGATCACCCCGTCATCGACACGATTATGGAGCATCGCACCCTGGCTAAACTCAAATCCACCTACGTTGATGCCCTCCCCGCCCTGATCCGGCCCGACACCCAACGAGTTCACACCGATTTCAACCAAGCCCTCACCGCTACGGGTCGCCTGTCGTCCTCCAATCCAAACTTACAGAATATTCCCATTCGTACTGCTTTTAGTCGTCAAATTCGCAAAGCCTTTGTGCCGGAACCGGGCTGGGTGATGGTGGCAGCGGACTATTCTCAGATTGAACTGCGAATTCTCACCCACCTGAGTGAAGAGCCTGTGCTGATCGAAGCCTACAACAATGGCGAAGATGTCCATACCCTCACCGCCAAGTTGCTGTTTGAAAAAGAGGAAATTACGGCAGAGGAACGGCGGGCGGGTAAGGTGATCAATTTTGGCATCATCTATGGCATGGGGGCTAACCGATTTGCACGGGAAACCGGAGTCAGTCGCAAGGAAGCGCAAACTTTTATTGAACGATTCAATGAACGCTACCCCAATGTCTTCGACTATCTGCAACGAATGCAGCGAGAGGCGATCGCCCACGGTTATGTCACCACCCTCCAAGGTCGCCGCCGCTACTTCAAATTCACGAGTAACAGCCTCAAACCGCTCCTCGGCACCAACCCCGACGACATTGATCTGGGTAACATCAAATCCCCTGGACAATACGACGCGGGTCTGATGCGAGCCGCCGCCAACGCCCCCATCCAAGGCTCCAGCGCCGACATCATCAAAATCGCCATGGTGCAATTACACGAATTATTGCAACCCTACCAAGCGCGATTGCTGCTGCAAGTCCATGATGAATTAATTTTTGAAATGCCACCGGAAGAGTGGGAAGAATTGGCACCCCAAATTAAGACCACCATGGAATCGGCGGTGTCGCTGAAAGTTCCCCTCGTGGTGGAAGCCCATGCGGGGGCAAACTGGATGGATGCAAAGTAGAGGTATCTGCCACCAAATAAATGAAATAGACATACTCCAGTCTAAAGGAAACTGAGGTTACGGCCAATTTTTCCAAAGTATATTTTTCACGCTGATCTCAGGTTCATACATATTTTTTCAGCAGTAGATGCAGTTTTTTCTTCGTTGCCTCAGGTATCGCATCCACAGGCGTGATCAGGGCATACTTAAGGGCTTCGTGGGCGATCGATTCGGGGGGATTGGCCGCAAGGCGACGCACTGTTTCCCGAATAATTGATTGGGCATGGGCCGCATTTTGACGCAAATAGTTCACCACCATGTCCACCGTCACACTATCGTGGTCGGGATGCCAGCAGTCATAATCCGTCACCATAGCTAGGGTAGCGTAGGCGATTTCGGCTTCCCGTGCGAGTTTTGCTTCGGTTAAGTTAGTCATACCTATCACATCGGCTCCCCAACTCCGATATAAGTTAGATTCCGCTTTGGTGGAAAAGGCTGGTCCTTCCATACACACATAGGTACCACCACGATGGAGATCAATGCCAGGAATTTGGAGGTGGGCGATCGCCTCCCCCACACAATCCGCCAACGCGGGACACACCGGATCACCAAAGCTAATGTGGGCGGCAATCCCATCACCAAAAAAAGTCGCAACTCGATGCTGGGTGCGATCGATAAACTGATCGGGAATCACCATATCCAACGGTTTAATCCGTTCTTGCAGCGACCCAACGGCGGAAGCCGAAATCAAATATTTCACCCCCAAGGACTTCATCGCGTAGATATTAGCCCGGAAGGGAAGTTCCGAGGGTAAAAGGCGATGGCCCCGACCATGCCGAGCAAGAAAGACCACCCGCACATTGTCCAAGGTGCCTGTAATTAGGGCATCAGAGGGCGCTCCAAAGGGAGTATCTATCGTAATTTCCTCAATATCCTTGAGCGCTTCCATCTGATAAAGACCACTACCGCCGATGATACCAATGGTGATATTCATGGAACTACTGGCGGCCATATTTTTGTTATCCATGCTGTTTTAAGCTATTGCTGATTCAATCTACTGCTGACGGGGCGCTAATGGTGGTGACTTTTTTAACCGAACGACGGGCTTGGGCGGCTTGAAGAATAGAATCTAAAATGTCAAAACTGAGGGGTTTTACTAAAAATCCATCAAAAATAGACGGGTCTTCTCCCCCGGTCCAAGTGGGTGCGGTCGCATCGGTTAAAGCCAAAATAGTATAGCCCAAAAGATTCGCATCTACTCGCAGTTGGCGGGAGAAATGGTGCGGCCAATTGTTATGATTGCCAATTAAAATAACTAAACAAGGCGACAAATCCCGAACGCTGTTGAGTATCTGAGCAGTCGATTTGGCAATTAAAAATGGCGATCGCCATGATTTCAGTAACGATGCTAGCTTGTAGGAATCATGGGATGGTTGCTGCTCCAACACTAAAACGTAATCTGGAAAATTATTCATAGGAATCACCCATTACCAAAGAACATCATGGCGCAAGGCAACACCCTGTCCATGTGTTGCCTTGCCCTTCGGGCTACATAGCTATTCATCAAACGTTTTCCGAGAATAGTACAAACATATTTATACAGAACAGCGATAGAAGCTATCCATCACTTCTGTCGCAGTCTGACAAACCAACCTGAATTGAATTTGACCAGGATTAGGAGCAAGGCACGAACTTAACTTAAAGCCTCGTTGCTTGACTGATTTCGTTGAATTGAAAACATTTCATTACCTAACACCCGACCCCTTGAGCCAATAAAAAATATAAGGTTGAACCATAGTTGCTAAATCTGATAGTTGCTGAATTTGCTTGGGCAAAATATAACCACTTCCCTTGGCTGCAATTATAGGGACAAAAATTACCGCTTATATGGGTGTTTTCTGTTTAAATAATTTTCCTGCTATATTTCTTTGGAGACAGTTGTTAAAGTTATTCTGGGGTTAGTTAGGCATTCAGCGAATGTATCGTTTTATTGCGACAATGATGCCCGTTGAACGACAGGGTGATGAAACTTTGGGGGAGTGTCCCCCAAAGACCTCAATCTCGAAGTTAGCCCATGGGATCGACCCTGAACCACTATTTCAGCTTTTGCCACCGGGATTGGATCTCAGGAATGGTAAATACGGCTTGAAATTTAATATTCTGACTCTGGTAAAATTCTGCTCCCCCCTCTAGCCGATCCACCAGGGAGATAACATGATCTGCGTGATATCCCATATCCCGTAAACGTTCCACTGCAACCATGGCCGACTTACCTGTGGTGACAACATCTTCTAGCACAATCACGGAACTGCCTGACGATAAGGTTGGCCCTTCCACAAATAGTTTGGTGCCATGGCCCTTGGCCTCTTTGCGGACAATTAACCCGGTGAGCGATCGCCCTTCATAATCCGCCACCACATTCACCGCTGCCACAATCGGATCGGCGCCTAGGGTCAGCCCTGCTACGGCCACCGCCGATGGTGGGATCAAGGGTAAAAGCAGTTGCCCAACCAACCGTCCTCCTTGGGGATGGAGCGTTACCAGTTTGCCGTTAATGTAATAGGACGACGTTTTTCCCGCCGAGAGGACAAACTCCCCTTCCCGGTAGGCATGGGTACAGAACAAATCCAACAGGGTTTGGCGAATATGGGGCAGGCGATCGCCATAGGAATAGGCATAACCTGTAGAATCTGGCGTTGAGTTGGGCAAAGCATTAGTCATAATCTTAGTCGTAAGTTTAGTCGTCATTCAGAACACATTGGCACATCATTCCACTAAACTGCCCTGCCCGATCGTCTAAACTGCGTAAAGAATAGTAACCAGTCAGGACAGGTGGGGCCATCGATTGCGTCTAAATATTATCCATCACCCTCAGCGAGTATTAACCCTGGGGCCAGGTTAAGTGTAAAGAATCAAGCAACAAGCTATTCTTAAATAGAACGGTGGGTAAAATCTAAGGCAAACAGGATTTCAGTTGCATCATCGGTTACTAGAGTAATCCAACATTAAATTGCCCAAAATTGCATAGGGTTAGGTTACTCTCACGATTCTCGTTCTATTTTTCGCGCTATCGGTCTCGCTCTATCAGGCTCGTGCTATCCAGCTCGTCCTATCTATTTAGATTAATCCCTATTCCATCGTTATCTTTAGTAGTCGGAGGATTTTTTCATGAATCACACATTCAAATGGGCCATAGGTCTCTCCATGGCAGCCGCATCCCTGTTCTATACCAGCAGTGGAGCGATCGCCCAGGAAAATGGGGTCATCCTTTACGAGGAAAATGGCATTATCTACGTCGAATTTGAAGATGCTAATGGCGTGACCCGTCCCCGTGCCCAAGTGGACCCAAGAATGTTTCCCCACGTAGCCGAAACCTTAAACGATCAGGCGTTAGAGACTTTTTATACGAACGATCAGGATTACTACGAAAACCGTTCCATCGACCGCCAAATTCTCTGGTTCTTTGGCCTGAGCCATACGGAAAACGAAATCACCGACGATGCCGAGAACATTAGTCAATTTGCCGAGGATATGTGGCATGAACAAAGCTCTAGTACGGCCACGGTGCGAACTCTCGATTTACCAAACCCATTCACCTCGTCACTGCTACTAGATCCAACGATCCCAGAACCACAATTTGCCCCCACCAGCATCCGTCAACCAATCGCCGCCCCCCCCAGTAGCCCATCCACAGGATACTCTGGCCCTGTTCGCGCCCTTTGGTAAAGCGGTATGTAGTTAGCGAGTACCTAACCAGCCCGCAATTGCCTAGCGGGCTTATATTTTTTATGGGTCAGTCCCGCCGGAAAAATCCAGGGTGCAGGAATCGAACCTGCCTAAGGCGAATTATGAGTTCGCTGCCTCATCCGCTCGGCCAACCCTGGAAGGATTCAGTAGGTAACTATTCTAGCCTGAATTCCCTAGACTCGAACACAGACTCTTAAATTTGATGGTTCTCAGGGATAATCTTGGGAGATAATGAAGGATTATGTTAACCTACTACAGATCCCTTAACCTGATGCCATCACTGATATGATGCCATTGGCACGGTGTCGGATAGGGCATGGCCTTCCCGCCCTAACAAAATTTTCCATGGTGGGATCGCCACCGAGGTGGGGCAATCCCACCATGACCGTTCTTCACGACCAGCGAAACGCTGTGGCTACCCATGAGAATTGATCCTGTTGTTGCCCTGACGCTCATGCTATTTTCTATCATCGTTGCGGCCACTTCGGTAAGCATGTCCTGGGGATATGCACTTGGCAGAAGTGCGCTGCGAGGTGTAACCCAACCCGATGTTCGTCCTACCGCTACGGTGTCCCAGACCGAAAACCTTGCCGCACCAACCGGAGACGGGAGTACATCAGCAGAAATCGAAACAGACTCCTATCCAGATATGGTGTTCTGGTCGGAAACGACGATTATTGAAGAGGTGAAAACCCAAATGAATTATTAGTCTATTTTCACCCCCTACCCCATCTCCGTTCCAGCAAAAACGAAGTTGGCCTCCCCACAAACACCCTGTTTTTCCCTGATGTTGCAGCGAAAAGCACTGGGCTCCTTCAAGAAACTTGGTAAACTAGAGGGGGCAGCTAGGACAGGGAATGTTTTTTGCTGCTATCTAGCTTTGTTTGGCTGTGGCATCGTCTTTTCGCAATTGATCTAAGATTACTGATGATGAGAGCTAGAATGGGTAACGTCAAAACCAATTTAAGGTTAGCAACACATGGAAGACACGCAACGGTTGCAGCTTGAGGTTGACCAACCGTTTATTGTCAGCATAAGGGGCGATCGCGCACTTAACACGGGTGTACTACGAGGCCAAGTTCTGTGGTACCGTCAAAAACGTTGCCGTTGTTGCTGGGCCACTGGGGAGTGAAACAATTGATATGGAGCTAACAAGCTCGGATATTCTCCTACGGTTATTGGCTGTATTTGTTCTGATTACCATCAATGCCTTTTTTGTCACAGCGGAGTTTTCCATTGTATCGGTGCGGCGATCGCGCATTCAGCATTTAGCGGAATCAGGGGATTATCCTGCCCAGTTTGTCCGAGATTTGCATCAGCATATTGAGCGTTTATTATCCACCACCCAGCTTGGCATCACCCTTTCTAGCCTTGCCTTGGGCTGGATTGGGCAGGATGCGATCGCTAAACCATTAATCGTGGGCTTCAACCAATGGTTGCCCCACCCATTCGGCCCCGCCCTGGGTCGAACCCTGGCCATTCCCATGGCGTTTATTTTAATTGCCTACTTGCAACTAGTCTTAGGGGAACTTTGTCCCAAATCCGTAGCCCTGATTTATTCAGAAGAACTATCTCGGCTGCTGGCCCCACCCAGCGTTGTGATTGCCCGCTTTTTTAAGCCCTTTGTTTGGGGACTCAACGCTTCCACCCGCTGGTTTTTAGGCAGTGTGGGCATTCGCCCTAAACCAACGGATGCGTATCAACTCACACCAGAGGAACTGCAACTCATTATTAACACCTCTGCCGAATCCTCTGGCCTCAGGGCAGAGGAACGGGAACGGTTAGCCAACTTATTTGAATTTGGGGATGCCATCGCAGAGGAGGTGATGGTCCCCCGCACCCAAATTGTGGCATTGGAGCAAACCGCAACCGTCCAATCTTTTTTACAGGAGTTGAGTGAAAGCAGACATTCCCGTTATCCGATTATTGGCGAATCTTTGGACGATATTAAAGGCATTCTTGACTTCAAAGAAATTGCCCAAGTCCTAATTACGTTGGACACAACGGCACAGACCTCCATGCAGCCCTGGATGATGCCGCCCCATTTTATCCCAGAACAAATGGCCCTAGGGGATGTCCTAGAAGTGATGAAAAAAACAGGTCAACCCATGCTCATTGTAGTCGATGAGTTTGGCGGCACCGCTGGGCTAATCACCTTTCAAGACCTCATGAGCGAAATTCTGGGCGATCGCTATGACAGTGATGAGCCGGATGAGGAAGAATGGCAGCAGGTGGATGAACATACCTTTATCATTCAAGCCCAAATGCCCTTAGATGATGTCAACGACGTGATCCAGGGGGAACTTCCCATTACGGATGACTACCATACCCTAGCCGGGTTTATGATTCACCATCTTCAGACGATCCCGGCACCTGGAGCCATTTTGCACTATGACGATTGGGAATTAACCTTGATAGAGGCAGAAGAGCATCGGCTGCACAAAATTCAGGTCCGGCGGTTGCCTCCTACAATCGAGGTTCCAGCAACGTCCCCTCCCCTCTCCAAGGCTCTCATCCGGTCTGATGCCGATCAGTTCCCCCCCCCCTCAGCTCCCCCTTCCGACCATTATCCCCTACCTCCTTCCCAGGATTCACCGCCAGAGGATGATATGGAATCGGCTGATCTGTCAACGGCTTTTTCAGCCGCATTCCCACCAACCCTCGTTCCTCCCCAGGAGAGCAACTCGCCGAAAAGCCTTTCCTCATAATGCCAAGAGGTTTGCATAACCGGGGCGAAAGAATACAAGCCCCCTTAACCGGATTAACCCTGATGCGGTGGCTATCCTCAACTGACCTTAAGGGGATGGCTTCCCACCATAGCCATCTCCAACACTCACCATCCAGACCATAAAAATGGTCCCTGGGTTTTTAGCCCAATCTAAGCTTTGGGGGACAACCGTCCCAGGACTAACATCATGGGTGAAACTGGAGGGAGAATCGATTATTAGAGTGGACTGATGATCCGGTAGCAGTTCCGGTGACAATGAGGATGGGGGAGATCCGTCTAGGGGAAGGGACACAAGGGGAGAGGGTAACGGTAGGGGGCAAGTGGAGGCAGGACTGAAGACTTCAATGGTGCCGTGCATTTGGGCCATGATCATTTGCGCGATCGCCAACCCTAGGCCAGTCCCCGGAATGTCGCTCTCGGCCTGCACCCCACGAAAGTGACGCTGGAATAAATGGGGTAGGTCTTCCAGGGGAATGCCAGGTCCAGTATCGGCGATCGCTAAACCTTGACGATTCTGCCCATCAGATCCCACCTCGCCCTCAACGCCGGGGATAACCAGCACCTGTCCCCCTGCTGGGGTATATTTCAGGGCATTATCCAGCAAATTGTTTAACACTTCCCGTAAGGCTTTAGCATCCACTTGCACCGGGACTAGATGATCCACAGTCGCCATTTGTAGGCTAATTTGGCGTTCCTGGGCGATCGCATAGGCCGATGTCATCAATGGGGTCAAAATATCCATAATGGAATAAGGCGCTATCTGAAGCGCCTGTCCGGTTAATGCCTTAACCGTTTGCTGTAAGGGAACCGTTGAAGCGGGCAAAGGTGGAACCATCCCCTTAGTCACTGTAGGAAGCGTAGGATTAGACCCATCCTCTCCCTCTCCATCCGCCATATCAATTAGGAATGGGGATGGAGCGGATGGGGATGGGGTGGACGGGAGAGATCCGGGTAAAGAAGGTGTCGCCATCGTCACCGTTTCACTAAGTTGAATCAGCAACTCTTGGAGGCGATCGCTTTCCCGCACAATACTCTCGGCCACGGAGCGATTGCGATCAGCCGATTGCAACCGTTTAATCAATAACTTGCCAAAGGTCCGTAAGGCCGTCAGTGGATTACGAAACTGATGCAAAATATCGTCTAAGCGGTCCTGCTGATGGTCTTGGAGTTGGGCATAGGTCATCGCCTGTTGATGGAGTCGCTGCTCTAGCCATTGCGATCGCTGATCCAACACACAGGCAGTAGCCAAGGTTTGGGCAACCCGGCCAATTTCATATTTTTCTAACTGATTCCACTCCCGATCCATCCGCGCCGTGACCAACATGCCCATCATCATGCCCTGATAGACCAGCGGCAATACCATCGGCTCCTGATACAACGCCAACGGCGAACGGTATTCAATTGCACCGCCCACGTCCACGGATGGATCAGG
The DNA here is from genome assembly GCA_035284985.1 of Leptolyngbyaceae cyanobacterium. GTDB lineage: Bacteria > Cyanobacteriota > Cyanobacteriia > CAKZMO01 > CAKZMO01 > JAAHGY01. The sequence continues at coordinate 2,975 of JAYKIC010000258.1, read as the reverse complement.
GTCCAATGGCCAATCACTCTGGACATCAGCGATCCCACGCTTCGGCCCTTGCCCCCGCCATGCCGCCCCATGCAAATCCTGCTCCTGGAAACGACGATCATCCCCATCAAGACCATGCCTATCATCATCAACCTGTTCATTCTGGGATTCCCCCCAGCCAGCCACTTGGCGGGAAGGTTGAGGAACCGTTAACGGCACTGCTGCGCCCCCTGTCGCCGGATCAGGATGTTCCCCATAGACATCCGCTGCTGCTGCCTCCGCATCTGGCCCCCAAACCTCAGCCAACCACATCATCAATGCTTGTGGATCAATATTGCCCAGCCCCTCCGGATAAGTCGCCACAGGCATAAACACGAGATTTTCCCTATTGGTCCCCCGTGTGGGCTTTTCCGTCAACGAAACAATCACCAACGAAGCCCCTAACCCATGGGCCAGTAAATTAAGCTGTTCGTGACAAAGGTGAAAAAACTCAGAACCAACCTGCATTGTGTCTTAACCACTAGCCTCGTACTACACAGTAGCGTGTATTATCATGTAAACGTTTTAGCCGCCACATCAAAAAACACAATGTTGACTATCAAAAGATTAAGGGATGTTGAAAATATAAATTTTATCAGTTATACTTGCTGAGGCTATGAAATTTTGTAGCTATGACTACATCTGCCACTTGAGAGAGGAGGTAGGAAAGGTTGGCAAGAAGACGTAAGCGCAAGAGTCGTCGTCGTTTAGAAGGGCGCAGAATTCTGGAACAGGTTCCCCAGTATAGCATTGAAAGTGGTAACGATAAGCCAGTCACGGCAGCTCGTAAATATATCCACTCTGAGGGGATTGCTCCTCCAGCTCTACTATTGGTCAAGCGTAACGAACATACAACAGATCGTTACTTTTGGGCAGAAAAAGGGCTTTTCGGTGCCCAGTATGTTGAGGAGAATCACTTTTTGTTTCCCAGTTTGCACTGTTCCGAAGAGGAAGAAGAGCTTGAGGCTGTAGCCGTTAGAGCTTGACGGGGCGAAAGTGAGAAGTGACTAGGTTTGGCCCATGTGAGCTTAGCAGCTTCCCATCATGACTCCGATTGTGGAAAATCTACCGCTGTGGCAAAGTCCACAGCGGTTTTTTCATCCCATTCTCAGAATATTAGAGACGATTTGCCTCCTCGAAACATTACTAAACATAGGAGATTGTAGTCCCAGCCACACTAGTAAAACTAGCTGCCGCAGGATAGCGGCCATACTACAACCCCAGCACGGCTAAAATCCACATTTACCAAATCATGGGTCATTAGGGGAGTAAAATCATCCGTGCCATGTTCAAGTAAATGGTGACACCCACCACATCCACCACCGTAGTGATAAAGGGAGCCGACATCAGGGCCGGGTCAAAGCCGATGGCTTGAAATAAGAAGGGCAGGGTCGCCCCTGCGGTGGAGGCTACAATGGCAATCCCAACTAGGCTTAAGCCCACAATACAGGCTACAGCCAGATCCCCTTGCAACGCATAGGACACTAGCATGGCGACCGTGCCTAACATGATTCCTAGCAGCGCCCCAGCGATCGCCTCTCGCCGAATCACTTGGGGTGCTTTACTGATACGAATCTCATCAGTATTTAAGCCTCGAATGATGACGGTAGAGGACTGGGCACCGACATTCCCCCCTGCACTGATTAAGAGGGGAATAAAGGCGGTGAGGGCGACAAACTGGTCGAGAATCTCTTCTTGACTACTAATCACCGCGCTCGTGGCAACACTGGTGACGAGTAAGACAAAAAGCCACACCACCCGACGACGGGCCACCGTTACTAGATTGGTATTGAAATAGCTGTCACTGCCCGATTGCACCCCACCCAGGGTGTAAATATCTTCTGTCGTTTCTTCTTCCAAGATGTCTAACACGTCATCAACGGTGACAATACCCACCAGTCGAGTTTCCAGGTCTACCACTGGCACCGCTAGAAAATCATAGCGCTGAATAATTCGGGCCACTTCCTCCTGATCGGCTCCTGTGTCTACATAAACAAACTCCCGTAGCATGATATCTCCAATGGTTTGATGAGGTTGGGCAATAACTAGATCCCTCAGGGAAAGAATGCCTGTGAGATGCCGTGCTCCATCAATGACGTAGAGGGAGTAAATGGTTTCACTGACCCGTGCAAGGCTGCGAATGCGCTCTAGGGCCTCAGCAGCGGTCCACCCTTCCTTCAGGGCGACATATTCCGGGGTCATAATGCGTCCGGCGGTGTTACTTTCATAGCCCAACAATAGGGCCGTAATCCGGCGTTCGTCCGGACTGAGTTGGGATAGCAAGCGGGTGACCACTTTGGCTGGCAGTTCGTCAAACAGTTTGGCCCGATCATCGGGGGACATTTGATCGACAATGGTCAGCACTTCCTGGCGCTTAAACTCTTCCAATAGCGACTGTTGGATACTAGAGTCAAGGTATTCGTAGACCTCGATGGCTTCACTTTTGCGAATGAGGCGGAAGGCAATCACCTGCATGGTTTCCGGTAATCCGCCAATGGCCTCGGCAATATCGGCAGGTTGTACGGGTACGAGTAGGGCTTTGGCTCCCTTTAAATTTCCATCTTCTAATAAGGCTTGGAGTTGCGATCGCACCAATTCTCGTAATTCTCGACGAGGAATGGTTGGTACTGTTGTAGTGGAATCCTGATCGGTGTTAACGGTCATGTTCTCCTCCCCCTATCTGCTTCACATCCAGTATGCTCCCTCCCTTAGTCTAGTGGGCGAGTGGGCGATCGGGAAGTAACTGGAGGATGAACGTCTGTTTGTCTGAGGGATATAGGAGGAACTAAGGAACGAGACTCAAGTAAAACGAATTTTTGGAGGGGGCGATCGGGAATTACCGGGACACGCGCCAAAGCCAGGGATCATCCCCACTATCAAAGGTAACGGGTTCGAGGGTGGCCTTCGTCTTACGTTCGACCCGCTGTTTAACCCGATCCGATGGCAAGTATAGGAAA
>JAYKIC010000257.1:0-8761 GCA_035284985.1 Leptolyngbyaceae cyanobacterium | reverse complement strand
GCGATCGCAATCCCCACATCAAATCCCACCATACATAACCCGAATAATTGTCCCCGCTCATGGGCCTGTGCCCGATCGGCCATCAGCGCCGCCATCATGGGAATCACCGTACCTGCGGCACTCCCCTGTAACGCCGCACCCAAGAGAAAGCTTTGGGGACTATTCGCGTGCCAAAGGGTAAAGGTTGCTAGGGCGTAGAGGGCCACACTCACGGTAATGAATATACCCCGACCGTAGCGATCGGAGGCCCGTCCCGTGATTAGACGAACGACAAAACTCATAATGGCTGAGGCTGTGTAAAACAAACCAATATTGAGCGCCACATTCATTTGGGCAATGGCCAAGGGAATAAAGGTGCTAATGGTGCCAAAGGCAAAGCCAATCATCAGCAGCACTAAGGCGGGTACCCGCACGCGGGGGGTGAGCAAATGGCCCCAAAACTTGGATTGACTGGAGATAGCATCGGCAGACTTGAGCGTGCCTGAGGTTTGGGGTTCAATCACCCGGATGGTGCAAAGTAATCCTAAAAACCCTAGCCCTGCCGATAGCAAAATGGCAGGGGGAAATCCGGCGGATTCTAACAAGAAACCGCCAATGGCAGGACCAATGGCGAGTCCGAGGGGATTGACTAAACTCATGTACCCAATAATCTCCCCTCGATATTGTCGAGGAGAAACATCCACCACTAGGGCGCTATAGGCGGTGACAAAGGCGGAAATACTGATGCCGTGGACCGCTCGAAACCCCATCAGGGCCGGAATGTTGGGAAACCAGAGGTAGCCTAAGGGAATGAGGGCGATCGTAATGATACCGATTAATAGCACTACTTTGCGACCCCGCACATCGGTCATGGTTGCTAGGGGGGCTTTCGATACCAGTAAGCCCACGGCAAAAATCGCCATAACATGCCCCACCCACTGTTCCCCACCCACCTCCTGAATATATAGGGGCAACGTAGGCAATAAAGAGGCTAACCCAGCCCAGAACAGCAGTCCGGCCCAAAACAGTGTCAACAAGTTAAGTTGCTGTGGCCTATCTAACTCACGAAAACAGTTCACGACACCACCATCCTGATTGCGTGCTGATTATGGTGGGGTAAGCCTGCACCACATGGCAACCCATATATTTCTGGTACCCCTTCCCTATGATGACCGAAAGAGGTAAGGGTTGCAGCGAAGTAGGGGGTGTGACCATGAAATATAACCGAGAGTCCTCTGGAAATCGGGCGCGAAATCTCGTTAGTTTGAGGTTGTACCGTTCCAGATCAACTGCGGGTGGACGGTTCCGGTAAAACGGGTTGTATCCAAGCGGTGGCATGTTGGAGATAGCGTTGGGCATCGGGACAGGCTAGCAAATCTCCGGCTTCTGTCACGCGAAAGTGCTGACTAGGATAGTAACCTGCAATGACTAGTTTTAGGATCGCCATTGTGACTTCGGGAGTGGTGAGTAAACGTTTCATTTCAAGCCCTCAATTGTAGTGTTGGCAGATGCTGTACGGAAAAATGTAGCGGCTATGTCAGTCCGGTGATAAAGTCCGGCGGTAGAGAATGTGAACAACCTCTTTCTAGCTAAATCCTTGCCAACAGTATTAGCATCAGGATAATTATCTAAACTGAAGATTAAGGGAATGATAAGCAGTATAAGTTTTGAACAATAGAAGGAAATACTAAGCTATTGTAGATAGCCCAACACTACCATCCAATCGCTCAAATGAAATAGCCTTCACCCAATTCAAGACTAGATAGCACTAAAAACAGATCAAAAAAATATCACTGGGGAAAAGTGAAGGGATATCTAGCGTCTCAGGCCAGCACTCCCTAATTAATCTTTTACAACACAGTGATTACCTTTAAGTTCCTTAAACAGCTTAAGCTAAATACCGATAAATATCACAGAATTTCAGTCTTTTTCATCCAAAAAATATCATGATTTCATAGGATTTTTGTGAATTAGTTCATGGGTACCATATAATTGCCCCTGACTAGAGTTAGTAATGGGTAATTATGCTGTTTTTACTAGCTGAATTCTGGATAATTACTTTCTTCTTGGTGTGACAATGCATAATGGAAAACTTGCCCTCGTAAGGTGGGCATTGCCCACCCTACATAGGCCATGCAATTACAGAGCGGGACGGGAATAATTTATTTAACTAAAGTATGCAAAAATGTTTTCGGAGTGATATGGATATTGCGATCGCCCTGAGTCTTGCCTTCCTCCTATTGTTAGCAGCGGTACAGCAGGGGATTTTTATTCTTTATCCTCTAATGGTGTCCCTGGGGTTGTTGACAGCGGTTTATCGCCATCGAGGAATGCCGTGGTCCCAGTTACTCCGGTTGATGGGGCAGGGGATCAAGCAGTCCACGGGGGTGATCAGCATTTTGTTGTTGATTGGCATGGTGGTGGCCAGTTGGCTGATCGCGGGAACCGTCCCTACATTGGTGTATTACGGGATCAAAATGTTGCATCCCCGCTGGTTTTTGCTAGGGGCTTTTGGTCTGACGGGGGGAATATCTGTGCTGCTGGGCACTTCCTTTGGGGCTGCGGGGACCATTGGCCTCGCATTAATGATTGTGGCGCGGGGGGCTGGAGTCGATGAGGCTTGGGCTGCCGGGGCCATTATGGCGGGGGCTTATGTGGGCGATCGCTGTTCTCCGCTGTCCTCTTCCGCCCATTTAGTCGCCGCTGTCACCACCACGGATATCTATCAGAATTTGCGCCACATGGTGGTGACGAGTTGGGGCGCATTGCTAGTTTCTAGCCTGATTTATGGTGGCGTATCTTGGTGGCACCCCGTTCCCCTAGCGGATCGTTCCCTACTACAAACGATTCCCGCTGAATTTTCCATTCAACCGCTGACCCTATTACCAGCGGCGGTAGTGGTGGGATTAACGCTGATGCGATGGCCCGTCAAACGCACCTTATTCATTAGCTTGGCCTGTGGCATCGCGATCGCCCTCACCCTCCAAGCCCGCTCCGTTCCCACCGTGATCTCAACCCTCTTACTTGGCCTACACCTGCCTGAAGCCAGTGGGCTGAAGACCCTATTTCAAGGTGGGGGATTATGGGGAATGGCCAAGGTCTGTAGTGTAGTGGTCGTGTCCACTGCCTTTTCCGGGTTGCTGTCAGGCGGCGGCGCATTCCAATCCTTAGGCCAGCGGTTATCAAATTGGCCCGGACAGCGAGGCTTGTTTGGCGGGACCATAGTGGCCAGCATTTTGACCAGCGCCTTTGGCTGTAGCCAAACCCTAGCCATTTTGCTAACCCATAAAATTATGCAGCCAATTTACCAAACCGCTGATGCCAGTGCCGAACAACTGGCGGTGGATATGGAAAATTCTGCGGTGGTGATTGCTCCGTTGATTCCGTGGAATATTGCGAGCTTTGGCCCTGCCAGTATTTTGTTAATGGATGGGACGTTTATCCCCTATGCCCTCTATCTCTATATCCTACCCCTGTGGAATTGGGGATGGCGATCGCCCCTGCCCCAACCCTGTCCCAAACAGCCCTAGAGATGGGTGAGCAACACCACCGTGTAGGCAGCGATCCCCTCTTCCCGTCCCGTTGGCCCCAACTTTTCGTTAGTGGTAGCCTTAACCCCTACCTGATCAGGATTGACCTTCAACGTGGTGGCAAGGCGATCGCGCATCGCCTCAATATGGGGTTTTAGCTTAGGTCGCTCAGCCACCAACACCGCATCAACATTGCCCACTTGCCAGCCCTTTGCGTGAATCAACTGATTCACCTGGGCCAATAGCACCAAACTATCCGCCCCCTTCCATTGAGGATCACTGGGGGGAAAATAGTGACCAATATCCCCCAAACTGAGCGCCCCCAACATCGCATCCATAATGGCATGGGTCAGGGCATCGGCATCACTGTGCCCATCCAAGCCCAATTCGTGCGGAATCGTGACACCACCCAGAATTAGAGGCCGACCGGGAACCAAACGATGGATATCATAGCCATTACCAATCCGTAAGTTCATATGGCAGTTCAAAAAAAGAATGAAAATTCCTCATCCGCCCCGATAGTCTTCCATATCAACCACAATGTCAACTAGGACTGTGGCCATTATTGTCACCGCTCAAACCAGCAGGTTAAACCAGCACTTTTTAACGGTACTCTTTATGTGAGGTACCTACGTATCGTACAGGGTTGAGAGGAAAATCATCGGGTGGATCATTTCATGATTACAAAAATCTGGTTGACCGGGCTGGTCATTGGCTTTTGTATTGCATTTCCGTTTGGGGGCAATGCCATTCTGTGTACCCAAAATACATTGTTGTATGGCGGCAGATCGGGAATGTCTTCCGGCCTAGGAGCTGCCACAGCCCACGCACTTTATAGCCTTCTGGGCCTTTCTGGATTGGTCGCCATCGAAACCCTGTTATCCCAATATCTTGGTCCCATAGAATTAATGGGTGGACTTTTTCTCTGTTATCTTGGCATTTCAACCATTCTGACTAAAATACCTGATCTTAGTGCCACTGCGACGAATGATAATGGTAGTCATATGCCAGAAACACGCAGTGTGACCAAGACGTACATAAAATCTACGCTGTTTGCATTAACCAACCCCAAGAGTATGGTAATAGCTGCTATTCTAATAACTGAGTCAGGGGCTTTTGGCATGGTCAACCAGGCTAACTTTTGGCCACTGGTACTAATCATCCTAGGTATTTTCACTGGATCGGCTCTTTGGTGGCTTATCTTAGTAACGTCCCTCAGCTTTCTGAAAAGGCTCTTAGGCTATGCATCCTTAGTTTTACTAAACCGTACTTTTTCCGGATTAGTGATTATTTCTGGTTTAGCTTTCTCAATACTTGGTTTGGCCAAAATTTGGCCATCATTTGATGTCGAATTCCATCATCTATGGACCAGACCCATAACTCAGGTCTAAACTTAAACTTAGTATGGAATCGGATATTGGGTGCTAAAGCAATCCAACCATCTAGGCAAACCTCATGATATTTAGAGCCATCAGGATCTTTAAAAAACTGCCACTACAGACTATTCTGATTACCCCTGTTGTGATTCAACTCGTCACGGTGTTTGGAGTAGTCAGTTATTTGACGTTCAAAAATGGACAAGCTGCGGTTAACGACTTGGCTAATCGCCTGCGGGATGAGCTGACTGCCCGTATTCTGCAACAACTCACAACAACCATTGAACGGCCCTATAATATCAACGCAGTGAACTCAAGTTATGTTCAACAGGGTGATATTGATATCATTACAGGCCGAGGGGAGCATTTGCTGTGGCAGCAGTATAAGATTTTGCCTGCCACTAATCTGGTGTACTGCGGCACCGAAGCGGAAGGAGCCTTTTTAGGGGTGGGGGTGAGCAGTGATGAAACTGACGAGGTGCAAGTCCATGTTGCGAATGAAAGTTCCGATCGCTATCGCTACATTTACAACACTGATGCCACAGGGCGGCGAGCAGATCTAGCGGAAAAGCTAGATAAACAATACGATCCTCGGGTTCGTCCGTGGTACAAGAAAGCAAAGCGGCTGGGAACGTCCACCTGGAGTGATATTTATGTAGACTTCGATACATTCCTGCCCACCATTTCGGCCATTACCCCTGTTTACGACCCTGATAGTGGCCAGTTGTTGGCCATTTGTGGTGCGGATATCATTCTTTCAAAGGAGTTAACGGATTTTCTCCAGAATCTAGAAATTAGCCCGTCAGGTATTGCTTTTATTATGGAACCTTCTGGCAACCTGATTGCCAGCTCTACGACCGATCCGCTGACATCAGGGTCAGGAGAGGAGATAAGCGCTTTGGCGGCAGGGGAAAGTGACAATCAGCTCATCCGAGGGGCCACTCAGTTTTTAACCACAAAATTTGAGGGTTTAGATCAGGTTCAGTCATCCCAGTTAGATTTTTCCTTGGAGGGCAACCGCCACTATCTGGAAGTGGTTCGTTTTGGCAATGAGTATGGTTTGGATTGGGTCGTTGTCTTGGTTGTCCCTGAAGCCGATTTTATGGATAGAGTGAATCAGGGAACTCGGACAACCCTGGCATTGTGCTCAATAGCCTTAGGCATCTCGATCGCCATTGGTATTTTTATTACCCGATCGATCACTGAGCCAATTTTAAGGCTTAGTGTTGCGAGTCAAGCGATCGCGAGTCAAGCGATCGCCAGTCAAAATATCAACCAAACCGTCAAAGGCAGTTACATCCATGAAGTCAGCATCTTAGCGCAATCCTTCAATAAAATGCTGCTTCAACTCAAAAAGACATTTGCCGAATTAGAACATAGCAATGAAGTACTGGAACAACGAGTTGAGCAGCGAACCAAAGCCCTAAGACAGGAAAAACAAAAGTCTGAACAACTCCTCCTGAATATCTTGCCAGAAGAGATTGCCTACCGTCTAAAGAATACACCGGGAACGATCGCCGATAATTTTGATGATGTAACGGTTCTTTTTGCGGATATTGTCGGTTTTACCCAACTTTCCGCTAAGATTGCCCCGTCTGAAACCGTTGAGTTTTTGAATGCGATTTTCTCCTTATTTGATGAGTTATCAGAATTCTATGGTCTAGAAAAAATTAAGACCATTGGTGATGCCTATATGGTGGCGGGTGGCCTACCGAATCCTCAGATAGATCATATTGAGGCCACGGCTGATATGGCTTTGGCAATGCAGCAACGATTAGCAGATCTGAAAAACTCTAAATTTCAAGCGGTGTCCTTACGCATTGGAATTCATTCGGGACCAGTGGTAGCAGGTGTCATTGGCACTAAAAAATTCATTTATGACCTATGGGGGGATACGGTTAATGTAGCGAGCCGGATGGAATCCCATGGAGAAGCGAAACAAATTCAAGTCACGGAAACTGTCTATCAAGCCCTAAAAGAAAAGTATGATTTTCAAAAACGGGGCATGATTTCAGTTAAAGGAAAAGGGGAAATGATGACCTATTGGCTATTAGGAAAACACCTGATTGAAGAATAGGAATTAAGAGATGTGGGGGTTTAGTGCAGTCTAGAATAACGGAACACATTGGTTTTACTCCCCTAACTCCTACTCCCCTAACTCCTCCCTTGCCAAGGGGAAGTTAGCGGGAGTGGAATCATTTGAAACCTAAGGTCAGCGAATCACGTAATTTTGGTGAATCCAACCACTGGGGTTGATTTCCAACCAGTCACCAACCTCTTCACCTGTGACCTGTACGGAGGTGCCGTCTAATAATAGACCCGCGATCGCCGCCTGTTCATTGGGAGCGGTCCGAATCCGCAAACCATTTGTGGCCCGAACTGTCACCAAACTTCCATTTGAGGCTGAAACGGGAGGCTCTACCCTAGCGTCAGTGGTAGTCTCTACCATGGTTGGCTCACTGGTTACGGGATCACTGGTTACGGGATCACTGGTTACGGGATCGCTGGTCACGGGATCATTGGCGGGGGCCGCAGTGGGGGCAGGATCACTCACACTCGGCGGATTTTCCGTTACCCTGGCAGGATTGCTAGGATTATTGGACGTACTGACTTGAACGGTGTCCTCCCCAACAGCGGTGGTGCTGACTTCATTCAGTTTATTCAAAGTGGCCGGACCCGCAATGCCATCCACCACTAGACCATGGGCTTGCTGAAAGGCCCTGACCGATCCAGTGGTCACGGGACCGTAGTACCCCGTCGGGGGCAGTTCAAAGTAATTGAGTTGCCGTAGTTTCGACTGTAGTGCCAGCACCAACTCCCCAGAGTCGCCTTGTTGTAAGGTGCCAGTCGTGGAAGCAGCAGGGGCAGGGGTCGGAGTCGGAGCCGGAGTCGGAGCCGGAGTCGGAGTGACGGTTGCGTTAACCCTAGGCTGGGCGGCGACCAAGGCAGTTTGGGTGGCCGGACCCGCAATGCCGTCTGCTGTGAGGTTTTGGGATTGCTGAAAGGCCCTGACCGCATCGACGGTAATCGGGCCGTAGTAGCCAGAAGCCGCCACATCCGTGGGGAAAAAGCCTAAATCTTTCAGTTTAGTTTGGAGGTTGGTCACGGCGGTCCCCGAATCCCCCAACGTTAGAACGGGACTGGCTGCACCAGGGCTAGCCCCACCCGTACTGGCACCCCCTGTCGTTTGAGTATTATTTGCCCCTGCCGGAACACTGGTATTAGGGCGGCTGTTCTCCAATTCTGCCAGTTTACCCAAGGTTTGATTACCCGCGATGCCATCCACCGTCAATCCATGTTGTTGTTGAAAGCGGATTACCGCATTCTTCGTCCCCATGCCAAAAATGCCATCAATCGAGCCAACGGCATATCCCAGATTTTGCAATGATCGTTGTAAGGCCACCACTTCTTCTCCCATGTCTCCCTGGCGCACGAGGGCGATCGCGGATGGGGCAGTAGCAAATCCGGACAAAGCCAACGTCAAAGCGGCCACCGTCATCCAAGCCGAATTGGGCAAGGATGGTATCCGGATATGGCCATCCCAGTGATTATTAATCGGGGTCTCATAGTCTACGGCTAGGTGGGTAAATGCCAAGATTTCCATCTTTAAAAGTCCTCACTGTGTTGATTTAAGATTTAAGCCATTACAAAAGAGTTGGGTCATGACAAATTCGGCTGGGGCCTGGAACATAACCATTGGCTCCTGTTGGGATACCGATGCGATCGCCATCCATCAGTATGGTATCCATCTGATTGACTGACAAAACTCAAACTACCCTCACCCCAACCCCTCTCCCAGAGCGGGAGAGGGGCTTTCGACCCAAGAACCTGGTTTGAAGTCCCTTCTCCCCTTGTGGGAGAAGGGAGTTAGGGATG
>JAYKIC010000256.1:0-11606 GCA_035284985.1 Leptolyngbyaceae cyanobacterium | reverse complement strand
GGCTTGAAACGGGCCAAAATAGTGGGGAATGGGCCAAGCATAGACACCAATGAGCTTTTTGATGATGCCATCGGCGTTGCCGAGGGCACGACCAAAGTGGGCCGCTGTCATAAAATCCGTAAAGGTGACAATATATTCGGCCCAGGGATAGGTTGGCCCTAGGGGAATTTCCAACTCAGTAATAATGCCGTTAGTCCCATAGGCATGGTTCACCAATTGCACCTCATCCCCTCGGAGTTCGATGACGCGGGGTTCATCTTCCAGGGTGACAACGCGGAGGGCGTTGATGTTGCCGCGATCGCGCAAGGCTCCGTAGGTAATTGACCCCATGCCCATACTGCCACCGCCAATGAACCCGCCAATGGTAGCCGTGCGATAGGTGGAGGGAGCCATGCGTAATTCCCAGCCCGATTCACGGGTGACGCGATCCAACGCCGCCATTTTTACCCCCGGTTCCACACAGGCTATGCCTGGTTCCACCCAGCAAATTTTTTGCATCAAACTGAGGTCGAGAATCACCCCGCCCTGCAACGGCACACACTGGCCATAGTTTCCGGTACCTGCCCCGCGCACGGTCAAAGGAATGCGCTCCGCTGCACAGAGCCGCGCCACCCGCAATACTTCGGCTTCTGACTTGGGCCGGATAACAATATCTCCCCGTTTATCAGCCAATTGAGCTTGCAAAACCGGGCTAAAGGTGTAGTAATCCTGGGATAGCTTCATAATCTGGGCCTCATCCCGAATCACCTCAATGCCCCTGAGCGATCGCCTTACTTCATCCCAATCTACTGCCCTGTTCACCGTTAGCACCTATCGACTCGACTCCATTCTGACGGGGTAATTCAGCCACACGTAATTCAGCCACACGTAATTCAGCCACACGTAACTCAGCCACACGTAGATCGATCACCCTCAGTAAACTCTCCCGCCCTTGGCTTAATATAACGTTAAATTATTGAGGTAGTTTAATTTTGAGTCAATTTCTGGGAATATTGACCTGGTTGCCTCTGTCTTCTGTGGGGCATTTATGTTGATGTCTTGAAGCAAAATGGATTCCTATGCCAAGAGAAGCAAGTGAGTATGCAGTCCACCTTTTTATGGAAGGGGGACATAAAGAAGAATTGCGCTTTAAAACTGTCCAAGAGTTTCAGAAATGGTATAGCGGTGAGTTGGTGCCCAAAGCAGATTCAGGCGATTTTATTTCAGTGCCGATTAAAAATATTCAAGGGGAGTACATGGTGGCCCGTCCCCGCGCCATTCTGGCGATTCGGGTGGAGCCTGTGTTTGCCTCTAGTGTTGAACGATATTAGATTTGGCCAGGAGGGAATCAGGGGGGAAGGCTAGGGGTTGAAGGCCCAGCCGTCAAAGCAAAAGGAGAAGTTGGGTGAAGTGTCTGTTGGTTTTGACCGCTATGGTCGGGGGGGCTGTCTCCTCGGTATCGATGTTGAGTGATAGTCAGCCTAGCACCCAGGGGTTGGCCCATTCTACCCGACCGGGTGGCATGGAACTGGAGTTAGCCCAGCCAGGGATAGCACCGCCTCAACAAGCATTGCTAATCCACGACTTGCCCCTTTATCCCCTGGCAGACCCAGATGTCCTCATCCACTTGGGCTTGGATGATCAATTATTCGGCAATGCAGACCAGCCGGGGGGCGATCGCCCTGCCCTTTTACAAGCCATTGATTACTCCCTTGATTACCTAGGGACGCAAGCGGCGGTGGATGCCTATGCCGACTATCCTGTACCGGGAATCAGCCGCGATCGCGTCCAGCGCAGTCTCATCCGCTTTCGCCAACTGTTGTTGACCAGGGATTCCGCTGCGGCCTTGCGAAATGCCGTAGTGCGCGAGTTTGCCCTGTACCAAGCTATTGGTCACGATGGCATCGGCACCGTGGAATTTACCGGATATTTTACCCCCACCTACACCGCCAGTCATACCCCAACGGCTGAGTATCGTTACCCGCTTTATCGTCGGCCCCAGGATTTGGATCGCTGGACCGAACCCCATCCCACCCGGTTGGAATTGGAAGGCGCGACGGGGCTAGAAAGCAGTCAAGGAAGATTGCGGGGGTTGGAGTTGGTATGGATGCGCGATCGCCTCGAAGCCTTTTTAGTGCAGGTGCAAGGATCGGCGCGGCTGCAAATGACCGATGGCACCACCCTCAGCGTCGGTTATGCCGGACGGACCCATTATCCCTACGTCAGCTTGGGGCGGTTGCTGATTAATGCGGGCAAGGTCGAAGAGGAAGACCTGAACTTACCCGTCGTGCTGGAATACTTTGCCCAACATCCCGACGAGCTAGATGAATATTTGCCCCAAAACGATCGCTTCGTTTTTTTCCAACTCACCGACGGGGGACCACCAACGGGTAGCCTTAGCCAACCCGTGATCCGCGATCGCTCCATTGCCACCGACAAAACCTTGATGCCCCCCGGTGCCCTCGCGCTGATTCACACCACCCTACCCACTGGCCCAGCCTTACAACCCCAATTGGTCAGTCGTTACGTATTGGATCAAGATACCGGAGGAGCCATTCGTGGCCCCGGACGAGTGGATATTTTCATGGGAATTGGGGATCGAGCGGGCGATCGCGCCGGCCTGACCCGTTCCCATGGCCAACTCTACTACCTGTTATTAAAATAAAGATGCGCGATAGACTCCTGGAACGTCTGCTGAATTAGGGAGGAAGTAATCAGCAGCACCGAATAATTTGTCACAAAACGTTTTAATAGTCTAGAACCCCTAGGGTCGATACTCTTATACTAAGTAGGAAAGTAAACAACGCTGAGTAGCGCAGGTTCGTTTTTACGAGGCTGGAGGCAAAATACGGGATGCCGGAGACCTACAACGAAGAAGCAATTCAACAAATTCTCAAGCTTGCCATGTCTCGTCAGGGACAGGCTGTGGACCTAACGCGATCGCAGCTTTTAGATATTGCCGATGAGCTAGGAATTTCAGAGGATAACTTGGCGGCGGCTGAACAGGACTGGGACATCCAATGCCAAGAACAGGCCGATCGGTTAGCCTTTGAGGCTTACCGCCATCTTCAGTTACAACAGGGAATTGTGTGGTGTTTGGTGATTAACACCGCACTGGTAACAACCAATATTGTGTCGAATCACACCGTCACTTGGGCGGTCTATCCAGTGCTGATTTGGGGGTGTGTTCTGGCCCTGCAAGCCTGGCGGGTCTATCAGGATGGCGGGGAAGAGTATGATCGCGCCTTTCGCCGTTGGAAGCTCGGTCAGCAGATCGGGGAATCCTTTAAGGCCATTACCGCTCAACTGAATAAAACCTTGACCCAGCCCTTAGGAGATGGCGATCGCAGCCATAGCCCCCACAGCACCCCCCATAACAACGACACCTCTCCCATCTAACGGGGATCATCGAGGGCGATCCCAATGGAGGTCAATGCCAATGGAGGGTCATCCCGGTGGGATGCATCCCCTAATGTTCATCTACGGTGTACACACATCTCATTTGCTACAACGAGTACGATAAGTGATGCAAGGACAGCGAATGGGGATACGCCCCGCCCTTTTGTTGGGCCTCTTGGTGGTCATTGGCATCAGTGGCCTTTCGGGCCATTGGCATCGGGTCGCGTCAACGGATAGCTCTGAACCCCCCTTAGCGGCAGTGGCCTATCCTACGGTGAATGCCAACCGCCTGTGGACGACTTTAATCGAATTAGCCCAAGACCGCTATCGGGAAGCGGATCGGGCTAAAATTCGGGCCGATTTAACCGCAGCCTTGGAATCAGCAGGGTGGGCCACTCGACAGCAACCATTTAGTCAAACCGTTGAGGGGCAACCCTATCAAGGCATCAATATCATTGCTGAATCCCCGTCCAGTTGTGCAACCCATTCCCCCTATCCATCCCCCGATGCCCTCAGGTTCGCCTCCATTCGTGGGAAGGACACGCCGCCCCCGGAGACCGATTGCCTAAACGCTCCCTTCCTGCTCATTGGTGCCCACTATGATGCCGTACCGGGATCGCCGGGAGCAGATGATAATGCCACAGGCATGGCGGCCCTGTTGGAAGTGGCCCAGCTTTTTTCCCCTAAAACAATCTCACTGCCCCTGAAGCTAGTGTTCTTTGACGGGGAAGAAGCGGGTTTGTGGGGCAGTCAGGCATTTGCGGCGGATGCGGCAGAAACTGAGGAGGTATCAGGGGCAATTATTCTCGAAATGCTGGGATACCGCTGCCAGGTGGAAGGGTGTCAGCAATACCCGCCCCTGCCCGTGAGTCCCCCGACTCAAATCGGGGATTTTTTAGCGGTGGTGGGCGATCGCGCCCATCCCGATCTCACCCAAGCCTTCCAGCAAAGCGCCAGTACCCTGCCGATTTATACCCTGAGCATTCCGACCGTTGCCGGCTTAGCGCCGGATCTGATCCGTAGTGACCATGTATCGTTTTGGCGACAGGGGATCGGGGCAGTCATGGTAACGGATACGGCTAACTTTCGGAATCCCCATTATCATCAGGAGAGCGATCGCCCCGATACCCTCGATCGGGAATTTTTCACTGCCGCCACCCAAACCATCGTGAATGTTGTAGCCCAACTCACCCACTCAGCTTCACCCCCCCCACTTTAGCGAATATCGGCATCACAAAAATATTGTCATTTTGTAAAGGATAGGTCAAAGTTATGGATTTAATCCGGTGTAATTGAGGAAATACTCCATAATCGTGACTAGTGTGCTTCTGTACTACGATTTTTCCTGGATTTTTGGGCACCCTGAGCTATGGGCAACCGATGGTAAACCATCGAACCTCACGCCCTTTATTTGAGTGAATTAAACCGAACAAAAGTATTAGCAATGAATATTATTCCAACGGATATCCCCGATGTTTTAATCGTCGAACCGCGTGTGTTTGGGGATGAACGGGGCTTTTTTTTTGAAAGTTATAATGCTAAGGGATTTGCGGAAAAAACAGGAACTGAGCTGAACTTTGTGCAAGATAATCATTCCCGCTCCCTTAAAGGGGTACTGCGAGGACTGCATTACCAGATTCAACAAGCCCAGGGCAAACTGGTGCGGGTAGTGGTTGGTAGTGTGTATGACGTAGCCGTGGATATTCGCCAAAATTCGCCCACCTTTGGTCAGTGGGTGGGGTGCCTACTCTCAGCAGAGAATAAGCATCAACTATGGGTGCCCCCCGGTTTTGCCCACGGCTTTTTAGTGGTCTCTGAAGTGGCGGAGGTGTTGTATAAAACAACGGATTTTTACGCCCCCGAACATGAGCGCTCAATTTTGTGGAATGATCCGGCAATCGGGATTGACTGGCCGATCAATGCTGATGATGAAGTCCTCTTATCGAAAAAGGATCAAGATGGCAAGGTACTGAAGGATGCTGAGGTATTTGCATGACAGGCATTTTACTAGTGGGCGCAAATGGTCAATTGGGCCAAGAGTTACGTCATACATTAGCTCCCGATAATACGCTGACGACGGTGGGGCGCACCGAATTGGATTTAACCAACACGGAGGCGATACGCCACCTGATTCAAACGACGGCCCCCCAAGTGGTGGTGAATGCGGCGGCTTATACAGCGGTGGATAAGGCGGAAACCGATGCGGAAACCGCCAAGGCGGTGAATGGGATCGCCCCCACCGTCATGGCGGAAGAATGTGCCCGCCTGGGGGCAACCCTGGTTCATGTGTCCACGGACTACGTGTTCAATGGTCAAAAGAATACGCCCTATCTGGAAACGGATACCCCCGATCCCCTGGGGGTCTACGGTCGCACTAAGCTGATGGGGGAGGAGGGCATTCAACAGGTGAGCGATCGCGCCATCATTATCCGTACTGCTTGGGTTTACGGCACCCAAGGCAAGGGCAACTTTGTCAAAACCATGTTGCGCTTGGGGGCAGAACGGGAGGAGTTGCGGGTGGTGGTGGATCAGGTCGGGAGTCCCACCTGGACCCAGGATTTGGCGGGGGCGATCGCCACCCTGGTGCAACGGCTCAATGATACCGATGAAATTTTGGGACTGTATCACTATGTCAACAGTGGAGTGACGAGTTGGTACGATTTTGCGATCGCCATTTTTGAAGAAGCATCGGCGATCGGGTTGCCCTTAGCCATCCAGCAAGTGATGCCCATCACCACCGCCGAATATCCCACCCCGGCCCAACGTCCGGCCTACTCCTCCCTCTCAAATCGTCGCATTGCCTCAACTATCGGGGGTCAGCCCCCCCACTGGCGGCAGAGTTTGCGAACAATGTTGGCGGAACTTCATACAATTAAGGCATAACAGAACCGGGCACGCCATGTTGTGTCCATCGGGTCGATCCCATTGGCTGGGACCGATGTTAACCCCAAGTTTGTGTATTCAACCGTCTAGACCCAATCCCGATATTGTTAATCCAGGATTTATTCAGCAACCAACATGAAAGCATTAATTCTCTCTGGGGGAAAAGGCACCCGCCTCCGGCCCCTAACCTACACCGGAGCCAAGCAACTGGTGCCCGTAGCCAACAAACCTATTCTTTGGTACGGCATTGAGGCCATTGTCGCCGCTGGGATTACAGAGATTGGTATTATCATCAGCCCGGAAACGGGGGGTGAAATCGAGCAGATGACGGGAGATGGCAGTAAATTCGGCGCTAAAATCACCTACATCCTGCAAGATCAGCCCTTGGGATTGGCCCATGCGGTCAAGGTGGCCCAGCCATTTTTAGGGGATTCGCCCTTTGTGATGTATTTGGGCGATAACTTGGTTCAAAGTAATTTAGGGGCATTTGTCAACCATTTTAAAGAGCAACACCTGGATGCCCTCACCTTGCTCTGCCCAGTGCCCAATCCTTCTGCCTTTGGGGTAGCTAAGGTGGATGATAATGGCAAACTGCTGCAACTGGTGGAAAAACCCCAAGATCCGCCGTCTAATCTAGCGTTAGTGGGAATTTATTTGTTTACAGCCGGAATTCATGAGGCGATCGCCGCCATTCAACCCTCCGCCCGGGGCGAACTGGAAATTACCGATGCTATTCAAATGCTGTTGAACTGGGAGCGAAATGTGGAAGCCCACCAAATACAAGGCTGGTGGCTGGATACCGGAAAGAAAGACGACTTGTTGGAAGCTAACCGCGTCATTTTAGATGAATACACCGATACCGAGCAAAAGGGAGAAATCGACGACCAAAGCCAAGTCATTGGTCGGGTTCACATCGGGCTAGGAGCCAAGATTATCAACTCTACCATTCGTGGCCCCGTGGTGATTGGCGCTAACTGCTATATCGAGCATAGCTTTATCGGTCCTTACAGCAGCATTGCCGATAATGTCACCCTAATTCACGCCGACTTGGAACACAGCGTCTTGCTGGAGGGCACGGAAATCAAAAACGTGCATCAGCGCATTGTGGATAGCCTGGTGGGACGACGGGCCAAGGTGACGGAAGCCCCCCAGCGCCCGACTGCAATCCGGCTCATGCTGGGGGATGACTCCAAGCTGGAACTGCCAATGTAGTTGAGGGTTTGAGGGGTTGAGGGGATTTGCAAAACCACCCATCTCGCTTGTACCGCATACCCGCCCGCGAGTAAACGGCGGGCTAATCGGGTCAGTCCACTGAAAGTAGACTGAATGGCCGAACCCCAGATATAACCGGGTATTAACCCTTTTTAATGGGTTTTCCCAATTAGCCTGCCATTCATTCGTGGGCGGGGCGGACGGGTAACTCCTGAACCCTAAAACTCCCGAACCTTAAAACTCCCGAACCCTAAAATTCCCCAACTCCCCAACCTATTTTTACTGATTAAAAAACAGGACCAGTTCTATGCAAACAACAAATCAATCGCGATCGCCCCACAATATTCTGATTACAGGTGGGGCTGGGTTCATTGGTTCCAATTTTGTCCATCATTGGTGTCAGCAGTATCCCGGCGATCGCGTCGTGGTGCTGGATGCTCTCACCTATGCGGGAAATCGCAATAATTTAGCGGACTTGGAAGACAAGGCAAATCTGCGGTTTGTCCAGGGGGATATTTGCGATCGCGCCCTGGTGGATCAGCTATTTGAGGCAGAAACGATCGACACGGTGGCCCATTTTGCCGCCGAATCCCATGTGGATCGCTCCATTTTGGGACCGGGAGCCTTTGTGCAGACCAATGTGGTGGGCACATTCACCTTGCTGGAAGCGTTTCGGCAGCATTGGCTCAAACGGGGGCAGTTGGAGAGCGATCGCTTCCTCCATGTTTCCACTGATGAAGTTTACGGTAGCCTTGGCCCTGATGATCCCGCCTTTTCGGAAATCACTCCCTATGCACCCAACAGTCCCTATTCCGCCTCCAAAGCAGGAAGTGATCACCTGGTCAGGGCTTACTTCCACACCTATGGGATGCCCACCTTAATGACCAACTGTTCCAATAACTATGGTCCCTATCACTTTCCCGAAAAGCTGATTCCGCTAATGTGTATCAATATTTTGCTAGGAAAACCGTTGCCTGTATATGGAGACGGGCAAAATATTCGGGATTGGTTATATGTGGGGGACCACTGTAGTGCCATCGACACCGTAATTCACAACGGTCGCGTGGGGGAAAGCTACAACGTGGGCGGCAACAATGAAGTCAAGAACATTGACTTGGTTCATATGATTTGCGATTTGATGGACGAATTAGCCACCGACTTGCCTACGCGCCCCTCACGGGAGTTAATTACCTTTGTGAAAGACCGAGCTGGACACGATCGCCGCTATGCCATCGATGCCACCAAAATTGCCACGGAATTGGGCTGGACTCCGGCCCAAACCTTGGAAGCAGGCTTACGAAGCACCATCGAGTGGTTCTTAACCCATCAGGACTGGTGGCAACCCTTGTTATCAGCAGAGTACCAAGCGTACTACAAACAGGTTTACGCTTAAGGGGATCACTATGACTGAGCAAATATCTCTGGAAAACGTAGGATTAGTGGCGATTGGGCGGAATGAGGGCGATCGCCTCAAAGCCTGTCTCAATTCGGTGCGGCACCAACTTCGGCATATTATTTATGTGGATTCTGGCTCCACCGATGACAGTGTGGCCTTTGCCCGTTCTATCGGGGTGGTGGTGGTGGAATTGGACCTGTCCATTCCCTTTACAGCGGCCCGTGCCCGTAATGCCGGATGGCGGCGCTTGGTGGAACTCTATCCGTCTGTGGAATTTGTCCAATTTGTCGATGGGGATTGTGAGGTGGCTGCCGGGTGGTTGGCGATCGCCCATCAAGCCTTACGAGACCATGAGGGCGATCGCTGGGCCGTTGTTTGCGGTCGCCGTCGGGAAAAATATCCCAATGAATCCATTTACAATCTACTGTGCGATTTGGAATGGGACACCCCCATCGGTGAAGCCGGAGCCTGTGGTGGTGATTCCCTCATGCGAGTGGCCGCCCTGCAACAAGTTGATGGGTTTAACCCCAGCCTCATTGCCGGAGAAGAGCCAGAATTGTGCGTCCGTTTGCGCCAACAGGGTTGGAAAATTTGGCGACTGGATGAAGAAATGACCCGCCATGATGCCCAAATGTTGCGCTTTGGCCAGTGGTGGAAACGCACCCAACGGGCAGGCCACGCTTTTGCTGAGGGGGCATGGCTCCACGGCAAAAGTGAACAGCGCCACTGGGTCAAAGAATCCCGGAGTATCTGGATTTGGGGCGTGGGGATTTGGGCGATCGCCCTCCTTGGCACATGGCCCACCTCTGGTTTCAGTTTATTGCTGCTGCTAGCCTATCCAGCCTCCATCGCCCGGATTTTCCTGCGGTATCGCCCTAAACTCGGTGTCAAATCCGGTTTCTTTTACGCTATCTCTTGCGTATTCGGCAAATTTCCTCAAGCCTTGGGCACCGTCCAGTTTCACTGGAATCACCTCATCGGTAAACGCAGTCAGTTGATTGAATACAAAGCCTGATTTTTGGCCTGATGGCGCAATACGGCACCCGTGGCAAGTGAAATTCCAAAAGAGTCGTCCGAAAATTGGGGGGGCGTACCCCCGAAGCGGGTACTCCACCCCAATTTTCGGACAGGTCTAAAGGACAGGCTTTAAGGCCAAACGGAAAGCCCTACAATCGTTTCCAGGCAAGGGTTTGAGTCACTGGATCAGGGGTCCAACGTAGCAGATGGATTGGCTCCCCTACCGCAAAACTGGGAAGACCGATGGCCTGACGGGGGTTGGTGGTGGCGAGGGCGATCGCCTTCTCCTCCTCACACAATCCCCAGCGCACCAAGTTCTGCACCCCGGCCAGTAACGGCAGTGTGGTACCCGATAGCGTACCATCCAGTAAGCGAGCCGTGCCCTTGGTAACGTTAATTTGGCGCGTATCCCAGGGATAAAGGCCATCGGCTAAGCCCAGAGGTGCCAAAGCATCGCTCACCAGAAAAAGGTTCGGACTCGTCCGCAACAGCAACGCCAGCATCGTTGGGCAAACATGTTCACCATCGGCAATGAATCCCGACCAGACTGCTTCATGGGTGAGGGCGGCTCCCAACAAACCGGGATCACGATGATGTAGCCCCGGCATGGCGTTAAAGGCATGGGTAATCATACTTGCTCCCTGGTCAAAGGCACGGGTCGCTTCAGTTGCTGTCGCCAGGGAATGGCCTAAGCTAACCGTAATCCCCAGGGAACGCAGGTAGGGAATCACCTCCCCGGTTGGGTCTAGTTCTGGCGCTAGGGTAATGACCTTAACAAGGGTGGCGTAATCCCCTAGCACCTGCTTGATATGGTCTACGGTTAACGACAGCAAATGTTCTTCGGGGTGAGCGCCTCGTTTGGCGGGATTGAGGCATGGGCCTTCTAGGTGAACACCCAGAATTTGGGCCGCAGGGCGCGTTGGCCGTTGGGCCATGGCCGTGGCGATCGCCCCCAACGCCCGCTGGGTTTGGGCGATGGCAGAGGTGACAATGGTGGGCAAAAAGCCATCAATCCCTTGATCCCACAATAGTTGCCTTACCGCCCACAACTGCTCCAGGGTTTCGGGCTGGTCACAGACCAAATCTGGAAATGCTAGCCCCAGCCCCCCGTTGATTTGTAAGTCAACACCACTAGGAGACAGCCACTCTTCTTGAATATCTAAGATCGGCCCATGGGCGGTACTCCAAACCGCATCGGCCATTGGATAAATTTCTTGCAAAACAGATTGTTGGTCCACTACTACCTGTTGTAAACCAGGGTATCCCGGCAATCGAGCATTCAGAATTTGCATGAATCCGTTCAAATTAATCTATAGTTAAGAACCAACAACGGAAAAGCGACAGCGTCCCTATCCATCGGTCAGATATTAACGGCACCGCCCATAGAGAGCATTATGGCTAAACCAGAGCCGCTTGGTCTAGTCAACAGCATATATATCTTGGCCTTTGCCGAGGGCAAACCGCACAGAATGGGCCAGATCTTTGCTAGAGCAAGTCAGAAAAATCATTAACCCCACTAGAATTACGGCTGTCACTAACCCAAAAATGTTGCTGTAACCCACTTGAAGGGCTAGGGTTTGCATGGTGGGTCCAGCGATCGCAATCCCCACATCAAATCCCACCATACATAACCCGAATAATTGTCCCCGCTCATGGGCCTGTGCCCGATCGGCCATCAGCGCCGCCATCATGGGAATCACCGTACCTGCGGCACTCCCCT
>JAYKIC010000255.1:0-7482 GCA_035284985.1 Leptolyngbyaceae cyanobacterium | reverse complement strand
ATTCGGAAGCGGTACCGTCAAGCCTAAAACAATGCCAACGGCGGTGGAAGCGATCGCCGTCAATACAAACGTCCCACCCCACACCGCTGTGTGCCAAAACCCGCCCCGCTTTTTTGTAGAGGGGATGCTTGGTGCTTCTGTTATGTCCAAAGCCCTGTCTCCGTCCCCAGGGGACGAGGTCAGCACCGTATCACGATTCAATTCTTGTGTCACTCCGCTACAAACCTCACACGTTCTATAGGGTCACTCAATTCCCTAGTTTTGTCATCTTCCTGTCAAGGGCAAAACCACCATGGGCACAGCCAACAGGCCGAGGAATCAAGTCTGCTTTCATCCCCTGGGAATACTCCCTTGTCCTTGAATGCCCCTAATCCTCCCTATTCATCCTTCACTATAGTAATTCCTACTCACTGATATAGAAAGTTACTAAGACCAATTGCCCATGTGGTTTATATGTTGATGATGGGCAGGTACACCTCACCGTTTGATCCTTCGGTACCATGGGAAAATAGAGAGTAACCAATCGCCATTGAATATCTATGACCGTTTCTGATCCCACCGTTTCTCCGCCATCCCTTACCGACTCCCAATTTCCGCCTCCGCCCGAAACGGCCCATGACATTGCAGAGGCTCCATATACCGAGCCGACCCATGCCGATGACCACGAACATCACCATGGCCATGTCCATAGCAAGGAGTCTTTGAAGCGGATCGTGAATCGTCTTTCGCGGATTGAGGGTCACATTCGGGGCATTAAAACCATGGTCCAGGATAGTCGTCCCTGCCCCGATGTGCTGGTTCAAGTGGCGGCGGTGCGAGGGGCACTGGATCGAGTGGCTCGGTTAATTTTGGATGAACATTTAGATGAATGTGTTGGTCGAGCGGCCCAAGAAGGGGATATCGAAGAAGAATTGCGGGCCCTCAAAACTGCCCTAGATCGGTTCTTACCTTAATTTCGGGGGATTTGGCTGAGTGGGATTAGCCAAACTCGACTCCCTAAACCCAACTCGCTAAACTGAATAAGTATTCGACTTGGTCCTCGATTCGTTACACTAGACTACTGAGGCAATGGCTGCAAGCGATCGCCCTCTGTTTTGCCCCATGCCTTCATGTTTCCCCCACAAGTTTTTTTCTGGAAAAAAGCGCCAGCGGCAGGGGCTGATGGGTTGTGCCCACAATCCCTATCCCTGGAGCTTTAATTTTCAAGTCAGTCCCTTTTTTGTAGTTAGGGTGAAAGTACGGTTCTGTTATTCCTTGCATACCAGATAAAACAGAGTTAGGGATATTATCTACTCTAGGGTGGGCAGCCTGTTGGAGTGGATAATAACCGGGTCGGTCCCTCCTAATTGCTACCAAAGTTCTTGGAGAGATGGGAAAACAGGCGTTATCCCTTCGCCATATTTTAGAGTGAGGTTCGCCCCTTGCTATGGTCTACTCCCGATCGACACCACTTTCACTGTGATAAATCTTGGTTATATCTTGTTGATTTTGATCCCATGGCTATATTCCGCACTGGCTGGCAACATTTATTTGTTGAAACGAATCGTATCCGTTTGCATTGTGTGACCCAAGGTGAAGGGGAACTGGTGGTACTCCTTCACGGTTTTCCTGAGTTTTGGTATTCTTGGCGACATCAAATTCCGGCTTTGGCTCGACACTTTAAGGTGGTCGTGCCAGATTTACGGGGATATAACGATTCTGACAAACCACAAACTGGGTATGACTTGGATACCCTCAGCCAGGATATTCAAGGGTTAATCCATGGGATGGGCTACACTAAGGCTCATATTGTTGGGCATGATTGGGGGGGGGCGATCGCATGGCACTTGGCCCAGACCTTCCCCCAATCCATCCAGCGACTGGCCATCCTGAATGCCCCCCACCCTCAACAGTTTATGCGGGAGCTGCTCAGTAACATGGATCAGCTTCGCCGTAGTTGGTATGTGTTAGCGTTTCAGATTCCCAACTTACCGGAATGGATGATTCGGTTAAATCTCAAGAACTTTCTTAAAAATATGCTCCGGGACCAAGCGGTTAGAAAAGGGGCGTTTAGCCGGAGTGATACTGAAATTTACCAAGCGGCCCTCGAAAAACCAGGGGCATTGGCGGCGGCGATCGCCTACCATCGACAACTGCTCTCTCCCCAGGCATGGCTGCAATCCTTCAACCTGGGCCGAACCGTCCTTCCTGTGACTGCGCCCACCCTGGTGTTATGGGGAGAAGACGATGGATTGCTCAGCCACCGCCTAACGGAAGGGCTAGAACAACTAATTGCAGCGCCCTTCCAACTTAAGTTGATTCCCCAATGCGGCCACTGGATACAGCAAGAAGTGCCCCAAACGGTGAATCGGGAATTACTCCAATTCCTTTGTCCCGCAGCTTAGGAATGGAGATTAAAAGCCCCAGTCATTCAGTGTGGTTCGGTCATGAAGTTGGTGTTGGCTCGTCTGATGTGGGTTTGGCGATCGCCTGGGCAATCCAAATGGTCACAATATGGGAAAGCAACCCCAGCGGCCCCGCAAATAGACAAATAGCCAGAGAATGGCGGGTCCAAATTTGGGACTCTTGCCCTTGCCAGTAAATCCAGCGGCCTACAAAAAAATCCATCACTATAAAATGTACCCATGCCGTTGTGGTAATTCCCTCATTGGCAAATACGGTGGCCAACTGACTCAGCGTGGGGTTTGCAAACGTTTCTAAGGAATCCGGGTCAAGACTGGCGACAAAGCAGTAGGCATACAAACTGGCTAACACCACGAAAGGAATATAGGATGCCATCACCTTACGGGTTAAGCCCCAGTTCGGCAGCAGAATCATGGCTCCCCAGAAAGGCAGCACAAATACATTGGAAAAGTTAAAAATATAGTCAAAATACATTGTCATACTAACCGTCATACTAAACAGATTTACGACCGACTTTGCAGCAGCTCAATAATTAGCCTCACATCGGTTTCCAGCCGACTGAAGCGCTCTTCCAAGATGTCGAACCGTTGTTCCAAGGTGTCGAACCGTTGTTCCAAGGTGTCGAACCGTTGCTCCAAGGTGTCGAACCGTTTATTCATATCGGCTCTGAGAAGTTCAACTTCCTCGGCGGTGCGGTTGGAATCACGGGTCAGTAGCATGACTTGTTGTTCGAGGCTCATAATCTTATCCTGTGCAATTAACACCTGTGCAATTAACCCATTAGCTTACTATTTAAGCATAGGAATCAACTAATCTCCCCGATTCTCCAGGTTTTCATTATGGATCTATCAATGAAGAAGATTCTAGAGTCTAGAAGGTGGTGGACTTATCTGCTATCGCTCAACCAGGGTGTCTTTATTAATTTTCAAGTGGCTAAGGAATTCGGGTAAATCGGGTAGCGAAATTTTCAGCGCGGGTGGGGGATAAGGCTCGTGCTTTCAAAATGGCAGCAGTGAGGAACGCATAGGACATTACGCCAATAAAGGCCAATACGATGGGGTTAATGAACCCAGTGGTATTCCATAACGCATGGAGGATGGAAGCAGAAAGATAGCCGATGGCAATGATCCGCCATTGTTTTTGGGGAATTAGAGCGCTGAGGCCAATGAAATATCCGAGATAGCCCGTGTAGGCCATATGTCCGGCTACGGAACCCAGAATGCGGGGAATCAGCAGTTGTAACCCTACTAGTTGGCTGTCAATTCCTGAGGCTTGGAACATGACGCTATTCACCGCATTGGGCACATAGACTTTGAGGGTCTCAATTAGGGTAAAGCCAACAGCGGAGGCGGTGCCGATTAAAATGCCGTCTAACGGTTCATTTACGCCCAGAATGTCACGATAGGGGAGTCGCCCATAGCGTCCGATCGCCCAAGCGGATAGGATCGGTAACGCTTTAATTAGCTCTTCCATCAACCCGGCCCCAAACAACATTTGGATTAAGAGTAGGGGAAGATTACTGGTATCAGGTTGTTCTGGGATATTGCCCGGTAGAACTTTACGAAAGATGATGATAAACCCGTCCAACAGGGGACTGAGTAAAACCACGGCGGTCATCAATCCTGCCCCCACCAGTAACCACCAGGGCTTGTGTTTGCCACACAGTTGGTAAACAAAATAGTAGGCGGCGGCGGCTAGGTAGGCGGCGAGTAGGCTATTGAAGGCAGCAGGATTCCCTACGGCCAGGAATAGCAAAACGACGAACAAAACGGTAACGATACCGGGTACAAGGTAGGCTTTGCGGGTTAGGTCTCTACCCGTAGACAGGATGGGAAATAGTTGGCTCAGGGTGACATCACTGTGATTCAAGGACTTTTCTGATAACGGATCACGCAGATGAGAGCCAGGATGATCGTAGGGTCGGCTATGGCTATCGATGGTTGAGGGGCTAGGGAAGTCTTCATCTTCCTGGGGAGGAATATCCAATAGCTCAAAGATAAATTGTGGTCCCCGTTTACCGAGACTGATGCGATCGCCCTCAAACAACCGTTCATCACTTTTGATCCGGCAACCATTGACATAGGTCCCATTTGAACTATTTAAGTCTAGGATGTACCATTCACCGGGTTGATCGAAAACGGGGCAAATTTTGGCGTGTTGGCGGGAAACTCCTTTATGGATGCGAGAGTCTAACACAATATGGCAATTTGGATCTCTCCCCAAGCTAATGTCACTTGTGGATGATAATGGGTGGAACTCTAGACTAGCAATCCCTCCGGGTGATACTTCACGCAGGATGGCTGTTAATGGACGTGGGTTCATCCCTTACCCACCTATCATGCTACGGTTGATAATTTTGCCAATGAACAATGCTCAAGTGGTGTTAGTTGGGCGATTCATCCGCCTAGGGCTAAGCCACTGCTCCTTGCTTTAAGCGAATGGACCCGTGGGATTAGGAAAACCCGATCCTAAAGTGAGTCCTTGGATATCTACCAATCTTGGTTAGCCCTTGTATCCTGGACTGCGACATAAAAACAAATGCCAGTGGCGGGAACACTTAGGGCTAGGATGATGCTAGTCGCTAAGGTTCCTAATGGAGGGGCACCTGATGATAATTCAAAGACTGACCCCACTGCGGCGATCGCAGTGATACAGGATAATCCAAGCAATACACCACTTTTAAGAGTCACAATGTTTTCCTAATTAAAGACAATAGCCAGCAGACACAAAAACCAACGGCAATTATAAAGGTTGCTCGTAACCACTTCAATCATAGCTAGGTTGCTATCATTGGCAATGCCTAGAGAGGGTATCCACCTGCCTTAGGGCTAGATTCCCTTAAATAGGTTTGACGGCCTTAGTCGAAAACCCATGCTTATCTAATTCCTGATTGAGGAGCAGGGCATTCTGGACTCGATCAACAAACATAACCCCATTAAGGTGATCCATCTCATGCTGGATTACCCGTGCTAGAAGGTCATCCGCCACTAGTTGCTGGGGCCTTCCCTGTTCATCTTTGTAACTCACCTCAATCTGATAAGGTCGAACCACATCGAGGAAGACTTTGGGTATGCTCAGACAACCTTCTTGGGCCACACTTTGGTCTGGGCTATATTTGCGAATGACGGGGTTGATCAGAACCAATGGAGGGGTTGTGGTATTTTCAGGGTCTGCATCAACCACGAGCATTTGCTTATTAATGCCTACCTGGGGAGCGGCCAGACCAATTCCATCCTCCGTATACATAGTTTGGAGCATTTCACGGGCTAACTCACGAATCTCCGGTCCAATTTTAGTAATGCGTTTACAAGGTTGCCGTAAAACGCGATCGCCCAGGTAATGAAGCTCAAGCGGCGGCTTGGATAACTTTTTCTTTTCAACTGAAAGAGTGGAGGATGGAGTTGTCATAAGTTACGGTTTAACGGTGTCGTTTCTACAACGATGCTTCTACAGCTATGCTTCTACAACGATGCTTCTATAACAATGTTGCTTTTAGTATGATGAGGTAGCCTTCCTTACATAAAACCCTAAAATTGACTTAGGGAGAGGATGACTGACACTGGCTTGCAATCCGCGCAGGGCGATCGCAACACTATGTCATGTTTACCCTTCCCATTCTAATTCACAGTTTGTCAAAGGGCCATGTCCTGAGATAATTACCCCCCGATGGCTCCCTTGCGAGCATCCTACTCAAAGATGTTAGTCCTATTGTCCATTACCCCTGCCATTTTGACCCTACTGTTTTCTACCACCATGACTCAATCCCTCCACACCCAACTTAGTCAAGATATTGATCTAGCCCGTTGGTCTTGGCTCGAATCCCATGCTCAACGTGATGCCATAGTCCTGGTTAATCCAGCTCTGGGTTTGGCCGATGTGGGGGTGGCGATCGCCACAGACAATACCCAAATTGTGCAACATTGGATTGCCGAACAGCTACTACTGAAACCAACCCAAACTCAAATTATCGAGTGGGATGCCCAAAAGGTGAAAGAATTCAATGCCTTGATTATTCAGCCCTATGTTCTCATTCAGGAAGTGAACTCAACCATATCATCTTAGAAATATTATTTTTAGAAATATTATTTTAGCAATGCCATCTTAGCAATATCAGCCCATTAAAGGTCAACTTCTTGCTATAGGCCGTTGCTATGGCACAGGCGGTCAGTCGTATCCATTCCGCTAGCGGTCCTTTCGCTAACATAACCAGTTATTAAAAACTGACTTTCTAGCTAAAAATAGCATCTTGTCCCGGAGAAAAAATATAGTCATAGTCAAACGCTAAAGCATTAACATGGCGAATGATAGAGAAACCAAAGTGGCTGGTTTTTTCAGTGGAAAAGGTAGCCATCACCAACTCGATCAGCTTCTTCGTAGGAATGTTAGGAACTGCGACATAGTAATGCCGCTGGGCAAAAAATATCCCTTCGTCTTTGGGGACGACAATCCCATTGAGACGGTGGGCATGTTGAATCGGCTTGATGTAGTTTTGAATAAACTCATCCTGGTTCCGTTGGAGCAAATACAACCGCTCATGTTGCAGCCAACTCATCTTAAATATCATTTTGAATAACTCAAAACCCAAAACGTAGTTAAATACATTGTTACGTTCCTCATTGCTAAAAATGAGCTTGAGAGCTGCTTCCAGGTACAGGGCTGGCTGGCGCTGGGTGTCTTGGGCAGAATGGATATAGAATTGTCGAATGTATTGGCGAATGAGAACCTCTGTCAAAGGCGTGTCAATTCCAAATTGTCGTAAATGTTCTTCTACTCGATCTTTGGTTTCCCGATCTGAGAGCTTTTTCGAGACCAAGCCATCAGCTGTGTATCCATCGAGAAACTCAGCTTGGGCTTCTGGAGAGGCCACACACATAAGATGGCAAAGGGAAAGCACATAGCGTCTTTCCTGCCATGATAGTCGTTCAAACCACACACGAGCGGCTTCTGGTAAATGGGCTAAAATATTCACCTCTGATGTAGGCCCAACTAGGGTATCTTCGTATTGGTTAGATTGAAATGGCAATTGTGTCTCTGACCCTGAAACCAACTTGGGGAAATTCATAATTTGAGGTCGGATCG
>JAYKIC010000254.1:0-2661 GCA_035284985.1 Leptolyngbyaceae cyanobacterium | reverse complement strand
GCCTGACTGACCGCAGTCTCTAAACTAGACGCATGGGGATCGTTCGCCGAAGCAAAGGGCAAAGGGGAGGCACACATGGGATCACAATGGGCGCAGAACCGTCCTAGATACGGTAACACCTCTGGCCTGTTTGCCACCGCTAGCTTGGCTTCCAAACAAAAGATGCCGCCTCCCCTGCCTGGTTGCCAGAAGTCTCGTTACACTAAAGGCTATGCCTCGGGTCAATTGTTATGTCTCCTTTCCTGCGCCCTTCCCCTTCGCTCACGTTTCCCCCTCTCCCCGATCTCAGCCTACGCTTTACCCGCCAGCAATATCACCGGATGCAGGGTGCGGGGATTTTTGCCGTGGGCGATCGATTAGAGCTAATTCAAGGAGAGATTTGCAAAATGTCACCGATCGGGGCCAAACACGCCACCTGTGTGGCCAAACTCAGTGAAATTCTCACCCTGAACCTATCCCAACAGGCCCTGATTTGGGTCCAGAATCCCATCATCCTGAACGATCGCTCCGAACCCCAACCCGACCTCGCGTTACTCAGACGGCGCGAAGATTTTTACGCCCAGGGCTTGCCCACCCCTGGGGATATCTACCTCATTATTGAAGTGGCCGATAGTTCGATCGAGTACGATCGTCAAATCAAAATTCCCCTCTATGCCCAGGCTGGCATTCCGGAGGCTTGGTTGATTGATGTTAACGCTGCAATGGTCAGTCAGTATAGCCAGCCCGCTCGATCGGGCTACAAATGTATCCGGTCCTACGAGGCGGACGACCCGTTACCGATGCTGACCTTCCCCCATGTGACCCTCAATTTGCAAGCATTTTTACCGGGGTTTAGCGAACCGGATCCTCGGTAACTGGGGCCGATCGCCGCTCAAATAAAATGACCCCATCACGGTTGTAGGTTTCAAGAAACTGCGCTGAAGCACTGAGATAAGTAACCAAAGCCTGATGGGTACCAGGGTCACTTCCCCAACCAGGATACCGCGCGTTTAACAACACGTACTGATAGCCATACGCTTCAATTTCAGCCGGATTCATGCCACTGAGAGTTTGGCGAATCAGAGATCGATGGGAAAGGTGAGGGGCAATGTTGCTAATGGTTAAAACTCCCCCAGAAGAGTCCACCCGCTGCAAAACTTCCTGGGTAGCTGGGCGGCTCTCCCAATAGCCTAAATAACGAGTCCAAAAGTAACCGGGTTTTGCTAAAGCAACAAAACTCACCAGCATCCAAATTACGATATTCCTGCGCATTTGGAACCATCCTTTTTGATGGACCAGAGCATCGACAATGGCTAGAATCAAAAAGGGAAGAATCGGCAATGAATATTGGTGGATTAAGTCCCGCTGGGTCCCGGCCTCGGAGAGTAGGTTCAAGGCAAGCTGTGGGAGAATAGGGAGAATAAACCGAAGGCTGCGGCGGCTAAAGCTCCACAGAACGGGGGCAATGAGCAACAGCAAATACTCAAAACTGGACCCGGAGAAGACAGGTTGCAAGATCAAGTTGGGTTGGAGCAAGAGGTTTTGAATGATTTCAAAGACTGAATCACCCAAATATTGATAGCGGCCCACGGCTGCATGTTCTCCACCCGTGTAGAAGGGAAAAATGACCTGTGTGGAGATGAGAAACCAGATTGCACTTAATCCAGTGACGATCGCACCATAGAGTTTTCGCTGCTCGAACAGAATTACCCAAAGTCCAAAGGCGATTAAGGTTAAAGATAAGACGGCCTTAGCAGACAGAATCAACAGAATCCACGCTAGAAAAGGCAGTAACTTCTGCGATCGCAGCGCGAGCACTGCCCCAAAGATTCCGGGAACGACCAGAACATCGGCATGAAAATCAAAAAGATTGATGTTGAAAACTAGCGGATAAAGGAGATAGGTAAAGGCTACGGCGGAGGCGAGAGAGAGGGAAAGACCGGCCTGCCTCGCCAACTGCCACGCTAGGGGAATTCCTCCCGCTAGGGCTAGGGCTTGAAGGGCAAAGAGCCAGTGGACATCGGGATGAATTTTATAGAGTAGGGCGATCGGATAAAAAATGACCGAGGCATGATCGCCTAAAATATGAAACCCAGAAAAGGAAACAATAGGAGGCTGGCCCTGGCTGAGTAAATAAATGGCTTGATCAAACCAACCTAAGTCAAACGCAGAGGACTGAAATAGGGCATGGCGCAGACTGCTACAGAAAAAAAGCAGGATTGCACTCCCACCAGTCCATAGCCATACAGACCGAGGCAAACACCTCAGGTTCGGAACAGAAGAGGGGGATGGATCAACAGTCATATTGTCACTGTTCAGGGTCAAATTAGGCCGATTACTCGTTTCCGCAGGGGTGATTAACCAGCCCAATCATACAGCAAGCCGCAGGGTGTATCCCACTTTGGCCCATGGACAGCCGGTCTGGTTATCCCCCAACAACCACTTGGGTGGGATAAGCCCCCCATCTCAAGTGGGATGGACCCAGCCACAGCGTCTCTCGAATGGGACTGGATGGTTGTTGCGGTTAAGGTTAGGGATTGGGAGTGGGGGAAAGGGTGCGCACCGTTAGCACCTGGGGCGGGGTCGAATCCGGGGCATAGAGGAGCGTCACATTGACCAAGCGCCGATCGCCCCCGTCTAAATTCAACGTCACCAACGCCTGACCTTCCTGCCCTCGCCGTT
>JAYKIC010000253.1:0-4225 GCA_035284985.1 Leptolyngbyaceae cyanobacterium | reverse complement strand
CCGTGGTTGCCCCATCAGCAGGGCGGGCACGGGGGCACCGCCCCAACGAAACCCACCAACGAACCGCCCCCACGAACCACCCCAACCGATCCGGGTTGCTCCGTGGCCTAGTCTGCACTACCCAGTTCGGTCAGGAATTGCAGTGCTTTGGCGATGTATTGGGCACAGGTGCGGGGTGGAGCTTCGTAAAACGCTTGCCAAGCGGCGGATTTTTCTTCGTGATACAAGTTTTCCTTGTGCCCCTGCTCCAACCAACAGAGACGAACCGCGTGACCAATCAGCACATCGAGGACGATCGTACCTTCTACCTGAAAGTCAGGATTTTGTTGAGTAATGGCGGCAACTTCGGCCAGGGCTTCCACATTTAACTGGCGATATTCGGGAGCAGAAATTTTATTGAGCAGATGATCGACCCGCAGGGCAAAGTCTTTTTCCTCCGGGGTGGTGTCTGATAATAGCAACTCGCTATCCAGACAGTTGCGCCGCTCCAGTTTATCCCCTATAGTCAAGCCTTTGCAATGGTGCAGCACTTGCCACACGTTGGGATAAAAGGCTTCGGGAATTAGGTTGAGCATCCCGTCCTGTTGCCGTTGCAGTCGCCAACTGTTGTTGATGGGAGTGGGGTCGGCGGTGGCTTGGGCGATCGCTTCCGGCAAAATCGACCATTCAATCCCGTTTTGCTGACGCAGGGGCAAGGATTCCCGTTTAAACAAGGTTTGGTTGTAACCGCTGTAGCCTTCTAACACCTGCAACAGGCGAGATTTGACATCAAAGGGACTAAGTTGCATTAGCACCTCGTAGGCTTCCGCTTGGGAGAGTTCTTCTTCGGCAGCGATCGCACTGGTAATCAGCAAAATCAGATAGCCCACCCGCAAGGTCAGCAACCCGTCAAACAACGCGGGATTGGTCTTAAGCAGGACGCTGAGATAGATGAGAATTTCCTGGGTGAGGGCCAAATCGCGCACATCCTCACTGCAAAACTGCTGCATCTTCGCCATGATGTCGTCGTGGGACATGGGTTCCGTAATCAGCGACTCCTCCGTGTAGGATTTACCCACGGAAATTTGCTTTTGCCGAATGACGATATCCGTCACCGCATCGGACAAGCTCATATCTACTTTATTGAGCAGTCCCGCCGCCCGCCGAATCACGGTCCACCGTTCCACTACCGCCGCATTTTCATACACTTCGGTGAGGAGCGATCGCACCGTCACCTTCGCTGCATCCTCCATTATCACCTCAAAATCCAACCCATTCAACCGAGTCAAACTCTCCAACAGTCCAATTTGCTCATATAGATTTGCCGAATCTTGCAACGTTTGCATCAGCAACGCCACATTGGTTTCACATTCCAACCGAAACTCCTGGGTTTGACTCAAGGGCCAATTTCCATCCGGGTTAAATTTGAGATAGTGCTGGGCTTGGGCACCCTGCTGAAGCGCCTGCTGAAGCGACTGTTGATCAAACTGGAACGTTCCTGTAGGGGCAACCCGCTCGATCTTGGCGGTCAGTAGCAATTGCTGAACTGTGCCCAACTGCACCGGAGTGCCATCGGACTCTCCATCCCGTAGTTCTTTCATCAATCCCAGCAAGGGCGACTGATCCAAGCTTTGGGTATCCCCCATTTCAAACATTTTGTGGGTCAGCAATAAAATCAGCGCCGGACGACCCAGATCGGACCAATGGCGGCAAATGTAGGCCAATTCTCCTTTCATCTGCGCCACCAGAAAATGGTAATCCAGGGTGAGATAGAATTGGCGCGAATCCAAGAAAGAAGGCAAAAACACCACTGTTTCCCCCTGAATTTTGAAGAAGCGGGAAGTGGTGAGGCTACGAAGTCGCCGCTGGGGTCGTCCCGTCAATCCTAAACTGGCGTTACTACCAATGTGGGCGTAGAGGTCGGCCAAGTCGCTGGCTTGTCGCACTTGCACGGCTTCTAGTTCCTGGGGCGTTTGGGTGGCGATGCCGTAGGTCGCTAGTGCGGTTTGCAGTTCGACATTTTCAGCTAGTAGGGCAATTTGGACGAGCGATCGCCGCTTTCCCGGTTGAGATGAAATCTTACCCTGATTCCCCTGTTGATGCCGCCCCAGCGGGTCCAGATCGCCAATGGACAACAGACCATCTTGAATCATCCGCCCCAGCAGGTACAAACTTTGCGCCCATACCAACGGCACATTTTCATTAGGCAGGCGCGTCTGACTGGAAGGAACCTGCCGCTCCGCCTCAATCGGAAGTTTGGGAACATCATACAAGTCTGGCAACACCCCAAATGGTCCCTGTTTGACCACCAATTGATCCAATCGGGTACGATAATCTTGGGCGGCGGTGTGGTCATTGCGGAACAACGCATCCAGCAACAAATAGGTGAAAAACAACGGCCACTCACACTCAATATGTTCAAATTGCTGCAACTCCCCCGGCTCATAATGAAGGCGGGTGATATCTTCAATCACCGTTTGATGTCCGTCCCGCAAAAACCGCTTACAGCCGTAACGTCCCTGGAGTTTAGCAATAATCTTGTCGCGGGTTTGGGCACTCAACACCGGATCATCCACGGCAAATGCCGGAAACCCAATCACACTCAGCAGCGCCCCATCCACCTCCTTCGACCCCGATTCCCGTGGCAGCAAGGATTCCAGCGTAATCCGGGCACGGGCAATTTCATCCGGCAACACGTAAATCACCGAGGACAAGCCCCCCCGCAACCCAAACAGGTTCAACCCATTCATCGCCTCCAGTGCGGCCTTCGCCATCCCTACGGAACTGGCATTCAGTTCCGGTTTACCATGATTCGTCTTATTGCCCCGCTCCCAAATACCATAATCCGGGGTGCGATAGGCGCGACCAATGTAGTACACCAGATTTTGGACAAAATTGACTTCATCGCTGGTTTGAATAATCGTTAACCCTGAAGTGGTCATCTGCGCCAACATTAGCAAATAAATTGACGTAGCATCCAATTGCAAATGACCCCAACCATTGTCCGGCACCACCGTTTCCCCGGTGCGGGAGTGATATTTGGCATGGAGAGCATCCAACGGCGCTTGGGTTTGCTTAAATTTCTCCACCTTGGGGGACTGCTTCATCATCGCCACCAGCAAACCCCGCATCAGCTTCACCACTCGCTGCTCCAGCTCATAGGTGCGTCCGCGATGGCGCAACGCCACTCCGACAGGAGTATCGCCCTCATCCATTTTGCGATAGGCTAGCGCCAAACCCCACACCGCCAGAATGCTATACACATTGTCCCGCACCCACGCATCGGTATAGTCCCCATGCACCGTAATGGCGGTACTGGCAGGTAACAAGCCAAATAACGGCGTTTGCTGGGAAATAATCAGGGTGTCAATTTCCTGGTAGTAGGCATCGAGGAGGCGATCGCGGTTCATGGGCTGGTCCTGAAACGGTTTAGTTGCGTAACCAAGGGAAGGAACTGAAGCAGAAATCATAGCCATAGTCGGACGAATAGTAAGGATGCGATGTCACCCAGAGGCCCATCGTTACCAAATTGGCACAAACGCTCCTCTCTTAGCCAACGCCCCCATATTGTATCGGCTAGTACGGGGATTATCGACCCTATGACTCCCTTTGCTGGGCAACCCACCTCTTGACCACTAGGGTTCCGCTTGGTTTCATCAGTTCTGATAAAACGTTCGTGTCCAGAACCCCAGAACTAATGATCATTCCCACTCGCCTAAGAAATCAACATCAGAGCGAATGGTTTCGCGGGAAACATTGGGAATCTCAACATCGCCAAAAGTCGCAAACCGTTGCTCGCTCGCCCATACTAGGATTGGACTTGGCTCTGATGGGCATTGGGATTGGGCGATACTTGCTTCGCACAGGTCAACCAACGTATCTTCTCCGTCAACCCCTTCAGCTCGATCCAATTGAGCGGCTGCAATATCAATTTTCTGTTGCGTGTCCTCAACCCAGCCATCATAGTGTATCCACTTTTCGAGTAACTGTAAGGCTACCTCAATCGCCTGGTTCGCCGTTTCAAAGTGACCGGGTCTCCTGGCTTTCTGGTGTAGAATGTAGTTTTGAATACATTTTAGTGCCATGAGTGTTCATCTGGACGATTTGCTAGACTTACCCAATGTACGCATAGAAGGCCATACCCAAACCGAAGGGATTATCACCCTCAAATTGGAGATGATTTCGGATGGAATTGTCTGTCCTCATTGTGGAATTTATACGGATCAACTTCATCAAAATCGCCCGG
>JAYKIC010000252.1:0-6330 GCA_035284985.1 Leptolyngbyaceae cyanobacterium | reverse complement strand
GCCCTTTCTGTCACCTGGCGTTTCTGGGCCTGCAACTCGGAGAGAATTTTACCCTTGTGGACCGTCATGCCATCCTTGGCAAACATGATTGATCCCTGGGAAACCATAAATTTCTGATCCTTCGTCTGACTATTCAACGGCTTGACGATCAAGTTCACGTTTGTTTCCACAATCAGGGCATCTTCCCCGTGGCGGGTGCGGAAGGCGCGGGATTTAACCAGGTTAATTTCAGGAATGGACACAATACCGTCAAACGGGGCACGGATCTGCTGGGCCACTTCCCCGGTAAATACGCCACCTGTATGGAAGGTCCGCATGGTTAACTGGGTGCCGGGTTCGCCAATGGACTGGGCCGCAATGATACCCACCGCTTCACCCAAATCCACCATTTCCGCATGGGCCAAACTCCAGCCATAGCAAGCTTGGCAAACGGAACGACTGGCTTCACAGGTGAGGGGCGATCGCACCTCCACTTGCTTCACCCCTTGGTCACAAAGTTCCTTCGCTAGCTCAGCCGAAATAGCTTGATTTTTGGTAGCAATGATGTCACCCGTTTCCGGGTGGGGCACATCACTGGCCAATACTCGGCCCAA
Source organism: Leptolyngbyaceae cyanobacterium (assembly GCA_035284985.1). Lineage (GTDB taxonomy): Bacteria > Cyanobacteriota > Cyanobacteriia > CAKZMO01 > CAKZMO01 > JAAHGY01. The sequence continues at coordinate 5,737 of JAYKIC010000252.1, read as the reverse complement.
TAGGCGATCTTCAAGGTTAATCAGGATGCGTTCGCCATCCGTCATATGACCCAACGGAATCGACCGTTGGGTGCCACAATCCAACTCGCGGATAATCACATCCTGGGATACGTCCACCAAACGTCGGGTTAAATATCCGGAGTCGGCTGTCCGTAGGGCCGTATCCACCAATCCTTTGCGGGCACCATAGGAGGAAATGATGTACTCCGTTACCGTCAACCCCTCCCGGAAGTTGGTTTTAATCGGCAGGTCAATAATCTCTCCTTGGGGATCGGCCATCAAGCCCCGCATCCCGACCAACTGACGCACCTGAGAAATATTACCCCGCGCCCCGGAGAAGGCCATCATGTAAACCGAGTTTAGCGGGTTTGTGGCCCGGAAGTTTTTGACCACCTCGTCCTTCAACTCTTCACTGGTACCATTCCAGGTGTCAATCACCTTCTGAAAGCGTTCAACCTCCGTAATTTCTCCCCTAGTATAGCGACTTTCGGTTTCCCTAATTTCCGCTTCAGCCGACTCCAGCAAATCTTGTTTGATCGGCGGCACTTGCAAATCATCCACACTGATCGACACCGCAGCCTGGGTCGCATACCGAAAACCAAGAGCCTTCATCGAATCAGCCATTTGGGCCGTGCGTGCTGTTCCATAGTTGGTAAACGACCATGCCACTAGTTTGCGAAGCTGCTTTTTATCCAGCACTCGATTGCAAAACGGAACTGGTTTACTGACTTTGTGTGTTGTGCTTTGCCCGTCCATCATCACCATAATTTACCCTCGGTTTACTTGCCCTAAACGCCAGATTCAGTCCTAACTCTGCTCACTTCCACCCCTCGATAGGCCGATGTCACCCGTGAGTGTTCATGTCTAATGTTCATGATTACGGATTGGGGCGATCGCCCATGGATTGGAGTGCGATCGCCATTCCCCTGAGGACAACCTGACTTGATATAACTTGATATATAAGTTGTCCTCAGGAGCAAACATAGCCCTATCCTGCCAGTGCATCATGAATGGTTTTATTAAAAATAATTCGTCCCGGTGTCGTTTTAATGTACTGTGAAACGATATTGCCCGATTCATCTTCACGCACCCGCCGCCACTTGTAGACCTTAGTGACAATACCCTGTTCAACCCTTGGCTCCTCAATGGGGGTATCATCCGGTTCAGCGGTTTCCACCGGGCCATCAAATCGCACCCACACATGGGCATGGAGATCAACCAACTGTTGCTGATATGCTGTGATGGCATCATCCATATTGGAAAAATAGTGCCCCTCTCCCTTAGTCGCCTTTGGATTTTCAACGGTCAGATAATAACAACCCAAAACCATATCCTGACTTGGCGTAATAATCGGACGCCCCGTTGCTGGAGACAGAACATTATTAGAAGCCAACATCAGTAGCCGCGCTTCAGCCTGAGACTCTAACGATAGTGGTACATGGACCGCCATCTGATCCCCATCAAAGTCCGCGTTAAACGCTGGACATACTAACGGATGTAACTGAATAGCCCGTCCTTCCACCAACATGGGTTCAAAGGCTTGAATCCCTAAACGGTGCAGGGTTGGTGCCCGGTTCAGCATCACTGGATGACCGTCAATCACTTCCTCCAATACATCCCAGATACTGGGATCATTCCGCTGTATCAGCTTCTTCGCCGCCTTAATGTTATTTACCAAGCCCTGGCGAATCAAACGGTGAATCACAAAGGGCTGAAATAACTCGATCGCCATCTCACGGGGCAACCCACACTGATGAATACTCAAGCTAGGGCCAACCACAATAACCGAACGGCCAGAGTAGTCAACCCGCTTGCCTAGCAAGTTTTGCCGGAAACGACCCTGCTTTCCTTCAATAATGTCCGACAACGACTTCAGGGGGCGATTGTTTGCCCCTACCACAGTCCGGCCCCGTCGCCCATTATCAATCAGCGCATCCACCGCCTCCTGTAACATCCGCTTCTCGTTGCGGACGATAATCTCCGGTGCCAAAATTTCCTGTAGACGAGCCAAACGGTTATTCCGGTTAATCACCCGGCGGTATAAATCGTTCAAATCCGAGGTGGCAAACCGTCCCCCATCCAATTGCACCATTGGCCGCAAATCCGGCGGAATCACAGGGATAAAATTTAAAATCATCCAATCGGGTTGGGACTGGGTGGCAATAAAGTTATCGATGACCCGCAGTCGCTTGATCAACTTGGCCCGCTTCTGGCCCTTGGCCGTAGCCACCCCTTCCCTCAGTTGCTCTGCTTCCTCCTCCAGTTTCAAATCCTGAAGCAACCGCTGCAAGGCTTCTGCCCCAATGCCAACCTCAACCCCATCTAATTTAGATTCCTCACTATAGAGTTGGTCCTCAATTTCAATCCACTGATCCTCAGTCAATAATTGCTTATAGGCCAGATTTTCCGCATTGCCCGGATCAAGAACCACATAGGAGTTGAAATAAACAATTTGTTCCACATCCCGCAGCGGCATGTCCAGCAAAATCGCCATGTAGCTGGGAATTCCTTTGAGATACCAAACATGGGCGACCGGAGCTGCTAATTTGATATATCCCATGCGGTGGCGGCGCACCCGCGATTCCGTCACCTCCACGCCACACCGTTCACAAACAATACCTCGGTGGCGTACTCGTTTGTACTTGCCACAGTGACATTCCCAGTCCTTGGCTGGACCAAAAATGCGTTCGCAGAATAGCCCGTCCATCTCAGGTTTGAGAGTCCGATAATTAATCGTTTCAGGCTTAGTGACTTCGCCAACTATCATCCCATTGGGCAGGGTACGCTCTCCCCATTGTCGAATCCGGTCGGGTGAGGCAAGACCAATTTTGACATAATCAAATCGTTGCTCTAGCTTTGGCATTGGTGAATATCCTTGTCTGATGGGTTTAGGGAATAGGAATGGTCAGCTTGTTGCAAATGTCTCCTGTTGTCGGTAAACAGGCTGATCGCGACAGAAAACAACTGACAGGTTTTGGATTGACTATGCATCAGTTAGCAATCGCGTTTGGCTGCGCTCTAAACGGCTATATACCTTATGGCAACCAAAAATTTTGAGATGGAGACCCTCAAAACATAACCGTTTAAGCAATGAGCGATGCTGGCCTCAAAAATCCAGCAGCTTCAGCTCCCAGCTTCATCAATTAGGAAACCCCAAGCCAGCCTAACCTCAGAGTTCCCTAATCTTTTGTCGCTAACTAGCTAGAACTAGAAGCCGTTTGCTCTTCAGTGGCAGGAGAGGACTCACTTTCCTCCAGTTCCTCATGGGAGATAGACTCATAGGTTGGGCGTGAAGGCGTACGGCGGCTGCTGATATCTGCCATCAAATCCACTTCTATATCTTGGCTCGCACCATCCTCGCTGGTTTCCAACTTATGGGCCACAATATCCAAACAGAGGGATTGTAACTCACGCATCAAAACCTTAAAGGATTCTGGGGTTCCAGGTCGGGGGATGGCTTTACCTTTGACGATCGCATTTAAGGCTTCATTCCGCCCCTGCATATCGTCGGACTTGACAGTTAGCAATTCTTGAAGGGTATAGGCTGCTCCAAATGCTTCTAGTGCCCAAACCTCCATTTCTCCAAACCGTTGCCCCCCTTGCTGTGCCTTACCACCGAGGGGTTGCTGCGTTACCAAAGAGTAAGGACCAGTAGACCGGGCATGAATCTTGTCGTCTACTAGGTGAACTAGCTTCAGCATGTAAGCCTTACCCACGGTGGTCGGTTGGTCAAAGGGTTCGCCAGTCCGACCATCGTACAGTTGAATCTTGCCAGGATTATCAGGGTTAAAGACCCAATCCTGACCAGATTCTTCTCTAGCTTCTTGCAGCTTAGTGTGGGTGGTAATCCGGGATGCCTCCTTGCCATACATTTCATCAAAGGGGGTCATCTTAAACCGCATATCCAGAACATGGGCAGCCCAACCCAATAAACATTCAAACACTTGGCCTACGTTCATGCGGGACGGTACACCCAAGGGATTCAAAACAATGTCAATGGGGGTGCCATCTGGTAGATACGGCATATCTTCAATGGGTAAGATCCGGGAAATGATGCCCTTGTTGCCATGGCGACCTGCCATTTTGTCCCCAACTTGGATTTTACGCTTTTGGGCTACGTAAACCCGCACCACCATGTTGGCACCGGGTGGTAACTCGTCACCTTGTTCACGGGTGAAGACGCGAACATCGACAACGCGACCTTTTTCGCCGTTGGGTACCCGCAATGAATTATCCCTTACATCCCGCGCTTTTTCTCCAAAAATTGCCCGCAGTAGCTTTTCTTCAGGGGGTTGATCGGATTCCCCTTTAGGGGTGACTTTTCCAACCAAAATATCCCCTGCTTCGACCCAGGCTCCAATGCGAATGATGCCCCCTTCGTCTAATTGGCGAAGGGCATCTTCCCCCACGTTAGGAATTTCACGGGTGATTTCTTCTGGTCCCAATTTGGTCTGACGGGCTTCAATTTCAAATTTTTCGATGTGGATTGAGGTGTAGTAGTCCTCGTACACTAAGCGTTCACTGATGAGGATCGCGTCTTCGTAGTTGTATCCTTCCCAGGGCATGTAGGTGATTAAGACATTCTGACCTAAGGCAATTTCGCCCCCTTCCGCTGCGGACCCATCCGCGAGGACTTGACCGGGGACGATGCGATCGCCCTCAAATACCAGAGGCCGCTGATTCAAGCAGGTGTCCTGGTTAGACCGTTGATATTTTTGTAACTCATAGGAATGCTCATTGCCTTCATCATCCCGCACGCGCACCCAATTGGCATCCACATAGGACACCACCCCAGCCGTGCGGCTCACAATCACCATCCCTGAGTCACGGGCGGCCTGGGCCTCCAGCCCTGTTCCAATCAATGGTCTCTCTGGCCGCAAGAGGGGGACTGCCTGCCGTTGCATGTTCGATCCCATCAGTGCCCGGTTCGCGTCATCGTGTTCCAAAAAGGGAATCAACGATGTGGCTACAGAAATAATTTGCACCGGAGAAATGGCCACCCGGTCCACCTCGGTGGGGGTGGTAGTGGTGAAATCCTGACGATAACGAACTGGAATGGTATCACCAATGATGTAGCCATTCTCATCTGTGGCCACATCCCCTGGTGCGACCCGCAGATCATCCTCTTCGTCAGCCGTCATGTAGGTGGGGCCTTCTTCCTTCAGCACCCGACCATTTTCCACCCGATAATAAGGCGTTTCCACAAAGCCATAAGGATTCACCTTAGCGTGGGTTGCCAGCGAACCGATTAACCCTGCATTTGGACCTTCAGGGGTTTCAATCGGGCAAATCCGTCCATAGTGGGAGGGGTGAATATCTCGCACCGCAAACCCTGCCCGTTCACGGGTTAATCCACCCGGCCCAAGGGCGCTTAGACGACGCTTGTGGGTTAACTCAGCCAGAGGATTTGTCTGATCCATAAACTGGGAGAGTTGGGAGGAACCAAAAAATTCCTTGATCGCAGCTACCAACGGTTTAGGGTTAACCAAGGAGGCAGGGGTCAGCGACTCTGCATCCGACACGGTCATCCGTTCCCGAATAATTCTCTCTAGGCGGTTGAGACCAACCCGAACTTGGTTTTGCAACAGTTCACCCACGGAACGAACCCGGCGATTCCCAAGGTGGTCGATATCGTCAACCGAGCCAATGTCAAATTCTAAATTTATCAGATAGTCGATGGATGCTAGGATATCTTGAGCGGTCAGTACCCGGTGGGTATCGGGTACGTTTAGCCGCA
>JAYKIC010000251.1:0-2845 GCA_035284985.1 Leptolyngbyaceae cyanobacterium | reverse complement strand
TGCTAAATCCTAGCAAAATTAAGGTTAATAACATTTCACCATTATGTCCCCCTAGATATATGGCTCCATGACGCTGACATTCATACTTACGAAGTAATCTATCATAAAGTAAAAAGTCATACCATATTCCTTCTTCCAAGTCCCTCTTAATTTTAGGATTGGAGAAGTATTCTGAGTCAATGTCTTGTTTTAGGGAAAGTATTTTATTCACTAAGTCTGCATAGGAATTCATATTTTAAAATCCAAACTCTAAGTACCAAATCTAAATGCCAGATCTAAGTGTTAGACTTACCAAATTCTATGATGAGATGGGCGATCGCCCATCATCTAAAAGCACATCCCTTCATGTTAGAAATGCAATGCTAGAATACTTATTAACTAGCGCTGCACTCCACTTTAGTAAAGCATTAAGGTATCTAACACTGCTTTAATTTTTGGAACTTCGTGGGTTCTCAATAAATCAGTTTTTCCTAAGGCAGCTAGAACCGCAAAAAAAGGTTCTGCACAGCGAACTTCTTCGCCGAAACATTCAAAAGCATGGGGGAGCGCATGGCACACAGGAAAACCGAGTTTTCTTAAGCGAAATGTCCCCAAAAACGTCTTCATTTGATAACGAATACGCAAAGCACTGTCTTGCAAATTTTTATAATAGAAACCCAAGCCCGCATCTACAAAGATTTTGCGAACGCCTAATTTTGTCGCTAATTCAATTTCCTGAGCAAAATAGTCATACATGAGTGTAGTGGGATCATTACCGAAGTCAAAATCACCCACATCTCTCACAGTTTTGCCCTGCACATAGCAGATAATAACAGCAGCATCATACTCACCCACTACTTTATAAATGGCCTCATTATCTTGTGAACCTGTCAGGTTAATAATGTTAGCACCAAGCTTAAGACATTCTTTAGCGACTTGAGGATAATAGGTTTCAATTGAGGTTAAAACCCCGGCATGATTCAATCCTTCTAAAACAGGTAAAATACGACTTTGCTGGCGCACATCTTCGATCCGCTCGGCATTGGGCAGGGTGGATTCGGCTCCAATATCGATGAAGTCAGCGCCTTGGGCATCTAGCACGATGCCACGCTGAATGGCTTGTTCCGCCGTTAAACAAACGCTTTCGCGGTACCAAGAATCGGTGGAGAGATTGACAACACCCAAAATGGCTTTTTCGGAGTTGAATTTGAACGGTTTGCCACCAATGGAAAATTCTTCTACGGTTGTGTTGACAGCATCACTATACTTCTCTTGAAATTCACATAGATCTTCGAGGGTGAGCATAGATTCTCCTAATTGATTAGCAAAGTTTACGATGAAATTTATGAATTAAATCAAATGACTTTTAAGACGATTCTGGTTACAAACTCCATCCGCCTGAAACCTCTAGTACCTGGCCTGTAATATAATCCGAGTCAGGATTCACAAAGAACCAAGCCGCATGGGAAACTTCCGAAAGTGTTGCGGGCCGACCTGCTGGAAGTTTGGGCAAATCATATTCCCAATCATCATCATATTCAAAGGAATTTTCTGCTACACCGGGGGCAATAACATTGGCTGTAATATTATCTTTAATTAGCTCCTGCGCCAAGGATTTAGTGTAAATAATAATGCCTGTTTTTGCAATGATGTAACCCGTATTGAGCTGTCGGGCTGTGAGATTTTGGGCGCTAGCGGCGGCAATATTGATGATACGGCCCCACTGGGCCATTTTGAGATGGGGAATAGCGGTCTGAGTGATGTAAAACGCGCTATGGAGGTTCGATGCCATCACGCTGTGCCATTGTTCGACCGTCATTTCGCTGGTGCGCTGGCGGAGGTAGTCACCGACGGCATTCACCACAACGGATAGACCGCCTAACTGAGCGGCTGTTTGCTCCACTAAAGTGGCGGCTTGATCGGGTTGGGTAATGTCGGCTTGGAGGGCGATCGCCTTCACCCCGAACTGAGTCGCTGCTTGACAAGCTTGTTGCGCCGCAGCCCCACTACTTCTGTAATGAAACGCAATATCAAATCCTTCTTGGGCCAATTTGAGGGCGATCGCCCGCCCAATCCCCTTGGCTGAACCCGTGACCAGTGCCTTCTTTGTTACCATTAATTCGTACGCTTGTGCCAGCAAACGAGAGTTGCTTAACTGCCTGTATTGTATCGTTCATGATGATTAAAGTAACAGGCAATTTAACAGGTCATTAGTAGGAATCGTAGGGGAAAACGAAGCTATGGACGTTTATGCAACCAGCAGGGGGCGATCGCTCTATCATCCTTTAGCTGGATTGAGTCGTTCAATGTGCGGCATCACGGCAACAGTAATGATGGTAGGCATTGCAGGCTGTAGCAATTTGCTCACCAATGACTACCGGGCAACGGCAGTCACCACCTATGTGTGGCAGGTGGAGTATACGGGAGAGAGCGATCGCCCCTACGATCGCCGGATTCAGCGGTTTGCCAGTACCTCCCTCGAAAATGTAGACGGGATCATGCCCGATGCCGCAGTGGGCAACGCGGATGATCAGGGTTTATGGTGGCCTGCGTTGCCCCCTCGCCCCACCGTGGATGAGCTGGAAGCAGGGCAAAAACGGGGGGAACGGATCGGCACTCCCGAAATTATTAAACAGGTAGATTACACCCTCTCCTTTTATCAAGATGGGCAGCAGCAGACTCTCCCAGCTAACTATTCGGTTTATCGCCAAGCGGTCAAGGCAATTGAGGACGATCGCCCCTTGGAACTGACGTTGGGTCCAGCAGAACAGTCGGTTCAAAAGGCAGAAATTCGCTAGTTTTCTGTTTCTCTGCTATGTATTTTCAAAGATACAGGTAAACATATCGCAAAAAATAACCCATTATG
>JAYKIC010000250.1:0-4773 GCA_035284985.1 Leptolyngbyaceae cyanobacterium | reverse complement strand
TAGGTCAAAATCTAGTTTTGCTATTGTCTTGAGAATACGGTAAGACCCGTCTGCTGTCTTTCAATGTAGAAAACAACGAAATAAACCGTAACATCCATCACTCTTTGTCATGACGTAACCCTGGACTATAGTGGCCTGTAACCAATGAGACCGTAAGCAACAGCCCTGTGGTTTCTCAGCCAAAACCGCCGTAAAATACAAGCGTTAGCTTAGACGCTTGCTACCCATGACCACGTTTTGGCAGAAGACAGTCCAATATGTTCGGCGTTTTCGGGGAGTCAATCTCTTGGCGGATTGGTTTTCCCAATGGCTTGAAGTGGATGAGGCAGAAATTAAGCGGATTTTGGCAACCCTTCGGACCCAACTGCCTACGACGGAAGCTATTTTGATTGGCAAGCCCCAGTCGGGTAAAAGCTCAATTGTACGGGGGCTAACGGGGGTTTCGGCGGAAATTGTGGGGCAGGGATTTCGCCCCCACACCCAGCATACGCAACGATATGCCTATCCTTCTAGCGATCTGCCCCTGCTTATATTTACGGATACGGTCGGGTTAGGGGAGGCTAACCAGGATGGGGCGGCGATCCTGGCGGAATTGGTGGCGGGGTTGGGGGCGGAGGCAACCAAATCGAATGGAGCATCTAATGGAGAGCAAGGGAAACTGGAGGGGCGGAAGAACCAAGCGGCCAATGCCCAGATCGACCAGCAGGTAAGGGTATTAATTGTTACTGTAAAAATTAATGATTTCGCTATTTCTTTCCTGAAGCAAATTGTTGCATCGCTACGACAGCGTTATCCTGCGATTCCCTGTTTACTCGTGGTAACGTGTCTACATGAAATTTACCCACCAGATATAGAGGATCATCCTCCCTATCCTCCTGGGTTGGATCAGGTCAATCGCGCTTTTACTGCCTTACAAGAGACGATGGCGGGGGTGTGCGATCGCGCCATCATGATTGATTTCACCCTGGAAGAAGATGGGTATACTCCTGTATTTTATGGCTTGGAAACGTTGCGAGATGTTTTAGCTGATTTATTGCCGGAGGCAGAAGCCCAGACCATCCATCAATTGCTGGATATGGACGATGGGGCGAGTCAGCAACTGGGACTGGTTTACCGGGATGTGGGTCGGCGTTATATGTTGGCTTTTGCAACAATTGCTGCGACACTGGCGGCGGTGCCCTTGCCCTTTGCCACCATGCCTGTGTTGACGACGCTTCAGGTTTCGATGGTGGGATTGTTGGGTAAGCTCTATGGACAAACCCTCTCGCCCTCCCAGGCTGGGGGAATTGTGAGCGCGATCGCGGGAGGTTTTTTGGCCCAAGCGGTCGGTCGGGAACTGATCAAATTTATCCCTGGTTTAGGCAGTGTGTTGGCGGCATCCTGGGCAGCGGCTTATACTTGGGCCTTGGGTGAGGGGGCGTGTGTCTATTTTGGTGAACTGATGGGGGGCAAGAAACCCGATCCGGCCAAGATTCAAGCGGTCATGAAAACAGCGTTTGAAGAGGCGAAGATCCGATTTACCCAATCATCCCGTGAATGATTGGGGAGTTGCCGATTTTAGCGTTTGGCCTGAACCCTACCCCCGCTTGAGCAACTTTTTGAGAGAGCGTTTGATTTTTCCCAGCACCCCGTTAGGCCCATTGGCAGCCGCAGATTTACCTTTAGCTTTCTTCCAATGGGTTACAGAGGTACTTTCTAAATCGGTAAAATAACCGTCATATTTGGCATAAAGAACAACTTCGTCCCCATCAACCACTCGACGCTGGCTAGCATCCTCGGTATGGATTTTCTGCAAAATTCTAAAATGGGAGTCACCCACTTGATGATCCCCAACCTCAATGGGATGCTCTTCTTCCCGCCCCAGTTCTAAGTTAATCGAGACTCCAAGCCCGATTGGGCCAGTCACCCAGGTCATATTTTTGTGCTCTTGCGCCAAAATTAGCTCCACCGCTCTGTAGATGGCTTTGTGCAGGAAGGGATGGTGCGGAACACTACAAATAAACGCATTGAAGACATAGTACGGACCCACGCCTGAAGGCACAATAAACGCATCATCGGGCCGAATCAGCTTCGATAACGGTCTACTGCACAGGGTATCAACGTCAGCATAGACCCCGCCCTCTACATATAACTTGCAGTAGCGCCATAGATCGGCCTTGAATGCGCCATTGTTGAGGGCATGATAGGCCGCCAAAACTTCAGCTTCAAAATGGGTTTGAATAAACTGAACCCGGTCATCTTTATCAGAAAATCGATACTCGTACTCCGGGTTAAGGTTGGACCAAGTCATCGCTGCTTCCTGCATCCGGGCCGGAACTGAGCAGGTTTCAAAGGTTTGGTGAATCAGTCGGGGGATGTTTTGTGGAGCCGTTGCGGTCAGGGTGGGCATCACCTGTTTTGGGATATTGGCAATATTTTCCCTGGATGTTTGAGCAGGTTCTTGGTTCATTGTTGCGTCTTTAGTCATGGATATGGCCACAAGATGAGTATTTTGCTTATCTCTAAGATTCCCAATAACGAGGGAATGGTTGCGAACTAAAACCAGAAATTTTTGGGTTCGGAGACGCTAGGCAGCAAGGGGAGCGAAGCCTGACCATACGGTCCCAATAAAGCAGTATGCTGGGTAAAGTAGGTGAGGCGGAAGTGGGAGCGGGTGAGATGTCCTCTAGTCGGTATCAAAGTCGGGTATTGCAAGCGATCGCCCAACAAACCCTGAAGTTGCGGGATCGCACCCTCAAACAGTTGCGTCAACTACGTCTCACTCTCACCTGGAGCGCCCAAATTCTGCTCTATCCCGTTTATGTAGTCCTCCAATCATCCCGTCTGGTGGGCAAACAAATCAGCCAAGCGACCCAACGCATCTTTCCCCAACTCGCCGCTATCCTTGACCCCCAATCCACTGCCCTCGCTGAACCGGGGCACATTCCCGTTTTGCCGGAGAGCGATCGCCCCATCCACACTCTCGCCAAGGCTTTGGGAAGAACGAAGAACGAGGAACGAGGAACGAGGAATGAACAATACTCCCTCACCCGCTCACCTGCTCACCCGCTCACCCTCGCCACCCTCATTGCCGACAAAAAACTCGTCCTCGTGGATTCCCACAATACGATCCACGATGTGCTGACCTTTGAACAGCAGCAGCAGTTGCACCAGTGGATTGTGGTGGAAATGGCTAACTATTGGTGCGATCGCCGCGAGTATATTGCCTTTCAGATCAAACAATCCCGCGCCCCTCGATTTCTACCCATTCCCCAGGAACGGCCCACCATGCTGCCCCCGGTGCGCTATCTGCGGCGCTTCATTGCCTGGATGCAGACGAGTCCCTTGGCGATCGCCACCAGTCTCTTCCAAGAATCCGCCCTGGTTTCTACCCACCCCAGCGTCAATGACTCCATTCCCTTGGCTCAACTGCCTTTAGACTTATGGTTTGACCCGGATTATCACGGCAGTGAAGACGGCTGGTTCAATGCCAACCAATTCAGCCAAGTGCGCCGCCAACGGGAATTTCCCCCGGTGGTGCCGTCCTTACCTGCCCGTATTGGCCTCACCCAGAACGGTTCCTATCCCGGTTTAGATAACACCGCCACGGAGATGACGGGCGAACATTGGTTACACTCAGCGTCCTCTACCAAAATTACCGCCGCTGATTTAACCGCAGCGGCGGCATTTCCAGAATCGGCGATCGCCCTCTTTGTCGAAGACGACCCCAACGGTGCCAATACCGAGTCCCTCGACCATTATCTGGCTCATCACGGAGTGGCCTACGATTTTCGCCGGATTGAAAATCCAGCGGTGGATCGGGAGATGCTTGATCCTATGCCGTCAGCCAAGCAGCCCGGTCCTGTGGCATCCGCCCCCCCTAACTCCCCCACCGTTGAGACGACAGCGGAATTGGTGGCCTATGAAAAGCATCCCCTCGAACGGCTGCTGGGTTGGATTGATCATGGCATGACCTGGATTGAAACGGGCATCGCTAGGGTGTGGCTGTGGTTGCGCGATCGCTTTTAAGCGCGAACAAGGGGCCTAAACCCTTTGTTTGTGAGTCTAAGATTAACCTCAGGGACGCGATCGCACAATTTCCAACTGAATCTCCCCCTCAAACTCTGGGATGGGAGGTTGGCATTTTGTCAAGCAAACTTTCACCTTGTTCACCCCGTCCAAATCTAGCATGGCATTGGCAATTTCATCCGCCAACCGTTCGACCATCTTAAATTTCGAGGTTTTAATGATATTTTGGGTAATCATTGCTGCTTTGCCATAGTCGAGGGTGTCGTTGAGGTCATCACTTTTTCCCGCCACGGACAAATCCAACCAGAAGGTTAGATCCACCTCAAACCATTGTCCTAACGTTTGTTCGGCATCAAAATATCCCGTATAGCCGTAGCCTCGAATTCCCTTTACATTCAAAATATCCATTTAATGCTGTTCCTTGCGTTGATTTAATCCCGATTTGTTGGACCGTTGTATTCAAGTGGCCTGATTATGAGCTACAACGGGCCATCAATCAAGCATCCTGAAAATCTTCGTCAATGCTGCGAGCGGCGATCGCTCCATGAGCAACAGCGGTGGCCACACAGGGATCACGGGGTTTGGTCACATCGCCGATGGCATAAATTTTGGCAATGGAGGTCCGCATAAATTCGTCGGTGGCGATGTGACCGCTGGGGTGACAATTGAGGGATAAACCGCTGGCTTGCAGCAGTGGGGCGATCGCCTCCACATTGGGCGTAAACCCTAGGCGAAAGGCAATATAGTCCACGACCACACTCTGAT
>JAYKIC010000249.1:0-5964 GCA_035284985.1 Leptolyngbyaceae cyanobacterium | reverse complement strand
CTAGATCAGTTGAATGCGGACTTTAGTGACATTTTGGTGTCGGGGCGAATTGAACAAAAGAATAGCGCCTTGGTTAAGGAACGGGATGAGTCGATCGCCCATCTCCCCCGGCTGGTGATGCATTTTAATCGGCGGGATTTGGGGCGCTTGTATCAATTAATTCGGACCCTGAATCGGCCTTCTGAGGACTTCAAAGAAGCATCCTCATTTCGGCCTGAGCGGCGCTAACTTGGATCTCTTCCACCGCACTATTTTGATCGGCAATCTAATCAGAATTCTTAATCCACCAAGGCTATGGCCTTTTAGCGCTGATGTTGCCATGCCAGTTTAGCTGCACCTACCATGCCCGCCTGATTACCCAGGGATGCCGTTAGTAACTGTAAGTTGGGGCGGGAGGTGGGCAATACTCGTCGTTCTATTTCGGCCTGGGCCGATGGCAAAAAGTAGGGAGCACTGGCACTCACTCCCCCGCCAATGATCACCGCCTCCGGGGTGAGTACGTAAATCAGACTGGTGAGACCAATGCCCAACATCTGCCCATAGTTTTGCCAGAAGGCGATCGCCCCTGCCTCTCCTGCCGCTGCCTTTTCCCCTAATTCCTTTGGTTCCATCCCAGACTGTCTGCGAATTGCACCGATGGAAAGATATTGTTCCAATGATCCCGAATTACCACTGTTGCAAGCGGGACCATCGGGGCGTAGGGTAATCAGCCCCAGTTCTCCAGCGGTGCCTGCATGTCCGGTAAAGAGGCGACCATTCAGGATAATGGCCCCTCCCACACCCGTTCCTAGGGTTAGCAAAATCAAGTCTTGAAACTGGGCACCTGCGCCAATCCAGGCTTCCCCCAATCCGGCACAGTTGGCATCGTTAGCGAGAATCACGGGGCGATCGCATTTTTCCTCTAGCCAATCCGCAAGGGGAACATCTCGCCATCCCGGCAGGTTAATGGCAAGGGTGGCAATCCGTCCCGTAGCATCAGTGGGACCGGGGGTACCAATGCCGATGGCTTGCGCCTTATGGTCCGGATCAAGTTGGGCGATCGCCTCCACAAAAGTTGTTAACACCGCTTCCGGATGGGGGGGCTGGGGTGTGGCGATGGTGAGGGACTGAAGACAGTTTCCCTCCACGTCAAATCGGCCCATTTTGATGGCCGTGCCACCTAAATCAATACCAATCACCTCTGCCATCATTCAGGACCATCCGTATAGTGCAACAATTCCCGGACTTAATCATACGCCTTTGGCGATTCTTTCTAATGCACTGTTATAAACTATCGTCATTAGCCCGGTTGCACCTAAGGCTGCATATAGCAAGCTGAGGGTGCATGACAACGCACCCCAGCTATGTATTCTTGCAGTGGGAAAGGAGTATTGTCTCTACACCATAGCAATAAGGAGGCAAAGCCGGGAGGGGAAAGCTAAGAACCTAGGTATCTGCAAACCTAGACCGCCGCAAACAACTGATCCAAGGTTTGCGGTGGGGCATCAGATCGGGCCACAATTTCCACCACTTTATTCTGGGCGGCTGGCTGGAACAGGGCATCCACCGCCACCTGGGCCACCTTGGTGCGAGGAATGCTCCCTTCAAACAATGTGTCCGCCTTTGCCATCACAATATTATCGGTGTTGTCTTCATTTTTCAGGCCACCGGGGCGAACAATGGTGTAAGTCAAATTGCTGGATTGAATATAGGATTCTGCCTGGGCTTTCCAAAACAGCACTAGCCAGAAGACGTTGAGAAAATGGAAAAATTGGGAGACGCACATAGACGACACTAAAACAAAGTGCTGAATATTAGCCTCCTTGGCAACTTTGACCAAGTTTTGAGTGCCTACATAGTCCACCAAAAAGGGGCCAGTGGGATTCAGGTTAGGACGGGCACCTGTCGCGCAAATTAAGTGGGTGCAGTCAGCGATCGCCTCCCGCAAGCTCGCCATATTCAGCACATCCCCCACCACTAGTTCCACCGATCCATCTGCTGCGGCTAGGCTATCCGCCAAACAATCCTGGCCCCGTTCCAAATCCCGCACCAAGGCCCGCACCGCAATCTTACGGCTGACTAATTCTTTCACTACCCGACGACCCGTTTCTCCGGTAGCCCCTGCAACAAATACTATCATGATGATTCCACTATGTTTATTTAATACAGAATTTGCTTGAAAATAGAGGACAAGGAGGATTGACGCTAAGCACATACCGGGCTGCACCCGCCGCACCCGCCTTAGCCATCTCTATTGATTGGCACATCCCTCGTTGTACATTATGAAGTTATATTCTATAGCGGTTTGTTAAATCATAAGCATTCAGTTAATTATGGATCGCATTTGTTGTTTCTAGCTTTTGATAGGGAATGCTATAAGTAGATGATGTAGCCTTCCTAAACTAGGCCCAACTAGGCTCTCAGACTATCAGCAAGGTAGTTTTGATAGCTCAAATTAGGGGGGGTACAGGTTTTATTGGATTCTACGTAGATCAGTCGAGGTCTAATTTCTAACAACAGGTTACGGTGGTACACAAATATAGATGATTGCCTGATCCTGGATTCGTTCTCTTTCCCTCTAATCTGGACAGTTATCTATAGTACCGCCATTAATTGACAAACGGGAAAAACAGTTATGCAGGCAAATTCAGCAAATCAAATGTTTGACGTGTCCTCCGAGTTTATGGCTAAGGGTGCGATCGCAATGAATGACGGGCTGCATGATAGCCCCGATGAGTCGGCTGAACCCATGTGTTTCCGAGGCGAATTTGCGAATGTCATGGAAATGCTGGCTGATGCCTCCACCGTTGCCCAATACTTGGACGATCATCAAGGTTGGTTTTGTCGCTGCGCCCGACCCATGACGGCTGAACCGTTGGGGGATAACGGCTACGCCCTTACCATTGGCCGTTTCCACTCCTTTGGCTATGAAGTAGAACCCAAGGTGGGTCTATGTTTGCTACCTGCGGATGCCGAAGGGGTCTATCGGATTAAAACGGTGGAAATTCCAGGCTACCAACCGCCTGGTTACGATGTAGATTTTAAGGCTTCCCTCAAACTAGTGGAAACTCAGGTGGGAGATGACGTGATCACGGTGGTGGATTGGGAACTCGATTTAAAAGTCCATATCCATTTTCCCCGGTTTATCTACGCCCTACCCAAGTCGTTGCTGCAAGGGACGGGCGATCGCCTCCTCAATCAAATTGTTCGGCAAGTGTCCAAACGGTTGACCCACAAAGTTCAAGATGACTTCCACAGCACCATCGGCGTATCCTTTCCCAAACGCCGCCGTCGGGTCATGTGGCAAAATTAAGCGACAAACCCGGCCACCTAGCCATTTGCCGTCACATGTGCTCCATGCAACCAGTATTTAATTTCCAGTAACATACAATAGTATCTATATTATTAGGGATCTGCCAATTAAAAAGATACTAATGCTGGTGTGCGGCGGACGCAGCCCAGTATGGGTTTAACGGAGCCGAAAGACCCACCCCTAGCCCATCCTAGGCTACGGTGTACACACAAGTCGAACCACCCCCTCTAACTCCCCCTTGCAAAGGGGGAGAACCGGAATTTCCCCCCTTGTAAAGGGGGGAATAAGGGGGGTAAAACCGGGTTTTGGACTTCAAAATGAGATGTGTGTACCCGGTAGCCATCCTAGGAGGGGAATAAATTCTAGTTTAAGTTGTTGATCAACTGCTAGGTTGTTGATCAACTACTAGTTCCCCTCTTGAGAGGGGTTGGGGGGTGTTAATAAGGTTGACGCTAAACACACACGCAGCCCAACGCCCCCCAACTGGTCCTTTATTTTTTAACAAGACCCTTAGTTGTTTTTACTGGTAATAGCTTACTGGTGATAACTTACTGGTGAATAGATTACACCCTGTAGATGCTGGTTAAAACTGAGAACATTTCTGATTTGAAATTAGGCCATCTAAGGGTGTTCATAGGCTTACTGCTTTGCTAGCTGTTACTGTGGTTGCTATGACTTCTGTGCCTAAATTTACCGACCAGTCAACCCTGGAAGAACTTTGGTTGAGGGAATACCAAACTGGCCCTGATACGTTAGGAAACGTTATCGTGTCCCAGTTTGAGGATCAGCCTGATTTACCGGGGGTGCTGATCCTAAACCAATCGTCTGAGTTGATGGGGATGGTGTCCCGTCGCCAACTTTACCACGAATTAAGTCAGCCCTTTGCCATTGAGTTATTTCTCAAACGTCCAATTCAAACATTTTTAGAGGTTAATCCTCATTGTTCCGATCCCTTCATCCTTAGCTATAATGAACGCATTGATGAGGCAGTTCGGCTCAGTTTGACCCGTCCACCGGATGAATTAGCTGAACCCATTGTGGTGGAATTTCAGCATCCCCAGCTACCGGATATGCTCAGTTATTTCTTGCTGGATTACCATACATTACTATTGGCTCACTCCCAAATTCTCAGCGCAGTCAATGACCAAATCCAGCAACAATCCCTCCTTTTGGAACAGGAACGGAATAAGGCGCAGCGTTTTGCTACTCAGTTAGAACTACAAAAAAATGAAATTCAGGAACGTAACCTGCTTTTAGAAGAGCAAAAACAACAGTTACTAGTCCAGTCAGACGAAATTCAGTTACTCAATCAACGGTTTATCTACGTCAGCAAGATTTTATCTAAGGAGGGCAAGAAAGCCTTCCAAGCAACCTTTGCTGGGGTCAATGCCATTTGTCAAAATACGGATCAAATCACTTCTATTGGCAAGATGTTGGAGGTGGAACTGGAAACCATTGATGCCGCCTCTTTGCTAATTGAAAAAGTCAGTCGGCAAGTGCGTCAGCTCTCGATTCAGGCGGCGATCGCCATCAATAAACAGCAAGGGCACGAGATTAGCGGTTTTGGCTACATTGTCCAAGAGATCGGTCATCTGATTAATCAAACGGGGGAGGCGGGACGACAAATGCGATCCCTGGCGGATCGATTTCGGGAGCGGGTTGACACATTTACCCAATCTGCTCAGTCGGGCACCTCAGTGGCGCGATCGCTCATTGGTGAAATTGAACAAGCAGCGATCGCGCTCTCTGGCCTGGAAAGGGTCGTGCAGGATCATGAAGCCAGCATTTCAAGTTTTCCCGATGACAAGGGACTGTTGATTCACACCCAGGAAATGGATGTATTGCGGCAAAAGCTGGAAAAGGCGGAGGGTGCCCTCGCCCACCTCCGCCAAACGATGGTGCAGTAATTCTGAGTAGCTCGGATTCTCTAATGCTCTAAACAGCATCCCCCTAGGATGAATTTTCATTGGCTAGAGTCCAGTATCCTAGCTTAGGATAACAGTGTAGCGGTTGCATTGTTATCCTTAACCTAAATTCCTATTCCTATGAACATATTGCTTCCATCCTGGGCCACCCCCTTGAACGCAGGTTTTCTGATTGTGGTGAATCTGATTGTGGTGAACGGGACGGGTTTGCCGATAGCCATGGCGGAACCGAGTTTAGCCCAAGCAGACACAACGGTAGAGACCCAGCCAGCCCCATCGGCTGATGCTCCACAAGGCGATGGGCCGCCAGCGGAGGGCGATCGCCTCTTCCAGGCAGGGCTAGACCTACGGGAAGAAGGAGATTTAGAGGCAGCCTTAGCAGTCTTTGAGGCGGCGTTGGTGCTTTATGAAGAGGGGGGCGATCGCCAATCCCAAATTGATACCCTCAATCAAATCGGCAATGTGTATCTGGATTTGGGGCAGCATGAAGAGGCATCGGTGGCATTTCAGGAAGCGATCGCCCTTCAACAGCAAGATGCACCCCAACCCACCGAAACCGCTAGAGTCAGTCCCGATTCTGAAT
Source organism: Leptolyngbyaceae cyanobacterium (assembly GCA_035284985.1). Classification (GTDB taxonomy): domain Bacteria; phylum Cyanobacteriota; class Cyanobacteriia; order CAKZMO01; family CAKZMO01; genus JAAHGY01. The sequence continues at coordinate 164 of JAYKIC010000249.1, read as the reverse complement.
CCCAGCCAATCAGTGGAACCCGTTCTCCCGGTGTTTCTACGTCCGATGAATCCTCAAGGGACTGGGGCGAACCCGGTGGTTCACGGGGACCATTGATCCCCGATATCCCCCCCCCACCCTTAGCCAGTCCCTTGCCCCCAACTGTAACCCATCAACCAAATTTT
>JAYKIC010000248.1:0-5124 GCA_035284985.1 Leptolyngbyaceae cyanobacterium | reverse complement strand
TCTATCGGGTTGTAACCCAGCCCCAGCAAAGTATTGCGGTTTGCTGCGATCGCCTGCCTACTCCCCGTGCCCATCTTTTGACCCTAACCTTGTTGATTAGTTTTGGGCTGATCTGCATTCATACAGTAAATTCTCGCTGGTCAAACGTTAGGGGGATTGATGTAATAGAAGGTAGGGCCATGGTGAGAACCCCATCCCTGATTACCTTAATTGGCATCAGTCTAATGCCATTTATTGTTCTCATGCTTGGTAGTGTTCTAACCCAGGTCATAGCAAAGCAACGAGTCAAATGGCAGCTTAGCCATTTTCTCTCTGGGATTACTTTATTACCCCTGTCCGGCATTATTCTTGCCTGGGGACGGGTGTCCGTGCCCCTATTCGGACTCATTAGTTTAATTTGTGGAGGATATTTGCTGTTGCTCCTGTATGGTGGCTATCGTTATAGCTTGCATTGTCATCAGGCGATCGCCAGAACATCAGCCATTTGCCTCACAGGAATCATTGCCCTTCCGATTGTGCTCCTGACGGTTTGAAATATTAATGGTTTCAGGCTGTGGAGAGGAACTGTCTGCCGAATATCAGGATATATAGAGATTCAGTCCCATGATTGTTAATTTTAATATTTGGTTCAACTATAGAATTTTGAACCCTATTTAAAGTATGCAGTTTCATTCTTGCTTGTGCTGGAATTCAGATTAGAATCGAATGGTAATAGCTACTAGAGATAGCAATGCTGGGTGACCTACTCGACAACCGATATCGTATTATCCGAACGCTATCCAAAGGGGGGTTCGGCCAGACTTACATTGCTGAAGACACCCGTCTTCCTGGTCATCCCTACTGCGTCCTTAAGCATCTGGAACCAATTGCCCTAGATGCCGTACAGATGGCTAACGCTCGCCGCTTATTTGAAACAGAAGCCATCGCCCTAGGACGATTGGGTGAACATCCCCAAATTCCCCGATTATTAGCCTATTTTGAGGAAAACGATGATTTCTACATTGTTCAGGATCTAGTTCGGGGTTATCCCCTTTCTAAAGAACTGAAAGTTGGCACTAAATGGTCAGAAGCGAACATCTATCGTCTGCTACATGATGTTCTGTCTATCTTAGTTTTTGTCCATGATCGGGGAGTGATTCATCGAGACATTAAGCCTGACAACTTGATTCGCCGCCAATCGGATCGGGCGCTGGTCTTAGTTGATTTTGGTTCGGTGAAACAAATCCGTGCCCATGCTCCCATTAGTGATGAAACAGGGCACACGATCGCCATCGGCACCATGGGATACATGGCGATGGAACAAGCCCGTGGGCGACCTCGCCCCAACAGTGACTTGTATTCCCTTGGTATTATTGGTATTCAAGCCGCAACTGGGATAAAGCCAAGATTTTTCCAAGAGGACTTTGATACGGGTGAGTTAGTGTGGCGTAATGAAGCCGATATCAGCGATGAGATGGCTAACTTCCTCACAAAAATGGTGGCTTATCATTTTAAAGACCGCTATGGCGATGCTTGGGAAGCGTTACGGGATCTGGAGCAACTGAGGGTCGCTAAATCGGTCAATGGATCGCCAGTCACGGGTGCAGTCTCAAGTCACTGGCCCAATGCGTTCACCCTTAACCATGTTGCGTCCACGGTTCAGCCCCAGTCGCTAGGAGCTGAGTCTGAGGATGCCTCCCTTTTAGCCCAGGCTGATCCAACGTCTTTAACCGTGCCGGATTTGGCTAAAGCCCTAGTTGCTGAACATCATGATCCTGAAGCGTTGGTGCCCCAGCCCACGTTTATGGAACCCCTTGAAGTCACTGATATTTCCCAGACAGTGGCGAAGGAAGTACACCCTTCCTTGCCCCTTATTAAACAAAGTATTACAGATACGGTCACTCTAGATTTTGATTATATCCAGCCAGAGGCCCAGTCCCTAGGAGGCGATCGCCCTGACCCTGATGGGTCGCCATTACCAGCATCTTCCCCTTCATCGATATCGGTGCAATCTAGCCCCCAATCTAGCCATTCACCCCAGAATTCACCCCAAGTATTACCGCCCCCACCCCCACCCCGTCGTCTTCCATCTAACCTAAGCAAAAGGAGGGGGCCAAAGGTAGAACGGAAAGGCTCCTTCGATGGCGTTGCTCCATCCTTACGACCATCGTCTCACCCCTCTCCAGTCACTCCAGATTCTCAACAGGTGTTGGCTGAGCCATCCATGGTGTCCCATGCGCTCCAGATTGGGCGTGATTGGCTAAAGCTGGTGCGGACAGTGGCCACAGCTAACCTCAATCCTCAGACGGGGCGATCGCCCTCAGCCTTGCCTAGCACCACAACGATTCTGGTTGCTAGTCTGAGTACTTTAGTGGTTGCTGGCTTGGGGATGTGGGGTTATCAGGAGGTTCAACAGCAAAGACGGATCACGGCCATGGTGCAAAGTATTGAACGCCAGCATGGGACACATCAATATGCCCAATGTTGGGAAGACGCGAAGCACCTACAGACTCTCTCCGCGCAAATTTATGATACTGCGATCGAGTTGGAAGGTCGGTGTGCCTTGGCCCAAGCTCAACAGCTAGCGACACAGCAGGATTTTATGGGTGCAATTACTATGGCTCAGACCATTCCCGAAGCGGCTCAATCCCATTATCAAGAGTCCCAAACCCTGATTAGGGAATGGTTTGTTCGTAGCTTAGAACAAGCGGAAGCCCAATATGCGGAGGGTAGTGTAAATGCGGCGATCGCCACTGCCATTAACTTGGCAAATAATATTCCCTCCAACCATCCGCTGCAAGCTAAAATTCAACTGACAACGCTGAAATGGAGTTTGGAACAGAGCCTATGGCAGAAGGCTCAGCGTTTGCTGGATAATCGACAGTGGCAGTTGGCCATTGATCAAGCCAAGTTATTGTTAGCCCTGCCGCCGTTTGAACGCCGAGCCGCAGGTTTGATTACTGTTGCCACTGACAACTTGGCGATTGAAAGTCAGCAGGAGGCTAGCCCTAATCCTGTCATCGTGCAACCTACCTCTGCCGAATCCTCTAACCAGGTAAACGGCCTAAGTTTATCGCCCAATCGTGTTTCACCCAGGAGACCGCAAAAACCATAGCGAAGAAATAGGAATTTAAAAAAAAGAAAATTTCATTGGGAATAATTGCGAAATACCTTTTCTCAATGAAACTTTCTGATTACGTTGAGATACTTCTTAGCCTGTCGTCAGCATTCGCGGAAGCAATGATTAGACTTACATCAACATCTTTTCCAAGGCACTAACATCTAGAATACAAAGTGTTTCCCGATTACGCTGAATCAGACTTTTTCGTTCTAGTTTACTCAATACACGAGTTACGGTTTCACGGGCTAAACCGCTTAAGCTACTTAACTCACGGTGGGGTAGGTTGGGAATCTCAATCCCTTGAGCCGCTTTTTTTCCCTGACCATCGGCTAAGAATAGTAAGATATCGACCACTCTAGATGTGCTGTCAGATTCTCGCAACCGCAGTCGTCGATTCACTTGGCGCAAGCGACGGGCCATGAGTTGGGCTAAGCGAATCCCTGCTTTTGCTTCCGTTTGGATCAACTGCACAAAGTCTTGGGATGGCAAATTGCTAATGGTGGTGGGAACTAAGGTGATGACATCGCTAGAGCGAGGCACTTCGTCCAGTGGAGCCATTTCACCAAACAGCTCTCCTTTTCCTAGGATATTTAAAGTCACCTCTTTACCATCAACATTATAGGTGCGAATTTTGACCCATCCTTCCATGATGAAATATACAGAACTTCCCCAGTCATTTTCTAGGAGGATTTGTTGATTGGCAGGATGATTGCGTGTCACCACATGGGCCGTGGCCTTTTCAATAACATCCTCCGGCAAGCCCTCGAAAAAGGGTGCCGACTGAATAAGAGAGCGATCGCGAGACTCATGGGAATGAAAACGGTCATCCATCGAACAGGCTATTCCGCTGAAAATAATGACGATAGATACATGAGACCGTGGTTGCAGTCTCCCACAGGTCGGTATCTAGAATGATTCTAGACGATATTGACCCTACGACAAGGAAAATAGCTATGAATCTGTCACATTCCGACGCATTTTATGGGGGCTTGGGGTGTGATAGGGTTTATGGCTAGGGACGATGGGACGGTTTAGAGGGACAAAAGCGGCCCGAATGTGATTGTATTGCCACATTCGGGGATTAGGACTGGAACTAGGTATTACAGGAACCTTGTTCTGACTCGTATTGCATGGTCCAGCAGGTTTCTAGGTGCTGGCACTGATAAAAATGCCAGTAGCGTTCGGGCCTCAGTCGAAGGGGATGCTGTGGGTCAAACACAGGTTGGGTCAGAAATTTCCAAATGGGGAAGCGAAGTTGTTTTGGGCTAACGTTCATGACTCGACTTCTTTCGGCTATATAGTTAAGGTCTGCGGAGCTTATGAGGTCTGGTTTGTTCTGGACTAAGGCCGTAGGAAACTCGCCTCAAAAGCTCCTATTCTGAGGATGCCCAAATTTCCCTCAGAACTTTATGTAGAAACAACGAAGTTCTCAGCGCCCATGCTAGAACTTTACGAATTATCCCTATCCGATTTTTGAATTTAGTGAAGACTGTGCAACATTTTCTAGAGATATTTCGGAATATTACACTCTTTATCCTTAGGTAAATGGGGTTTGGCTCAGTACTATTACCCAGGCTTTGGCTATGATGGGCTAAGACCGTCAGTTGATACCTACGGTGATCCGGATAAACTTAAAGCCGGGATGAAATCTTCGGTATTGGTAAAATTGTCCCTTATAGGTTTGACGATAAATTAATTAAATACCACTTTAGGGTGGAGGATGGGGTCTGAATTGGTTGGGTTGGCCAGGGGCGGATTGTTGCCTGGATCACGCCAATATCCAATGCCTAAGAACTGATGTGACTGGTTACAGACTTGCACTGTTTTGGGGTCTAAGGGTTTGCTGGGGGCGGAATCGGGGAAAACGGCTGCGTTGGTAGCCTGGAGCAGACCAGCGATCGCCTGCCCTTTGAACCATGCATCGGTTTGTTCTGGTGACAGGGTAATGTGGGGCAGGTGAGATAGGGCTTGTTGTGGGGGAATGGGATGGTATGAGGATTGTTGGGTTTGAACCGTTAAGTCAT
>JAYKIC010000247.1:0-6241 GCA_035284985.1 Leptolyngbyaceae cyanobacterium | reverse complement strand
CCCGCGGCGGGGGTACCCCACCCAATTTTTCGCACGACTCTAATGGGGAAGAAAAACTTTACTCAGCCAAGCAGATTAGACCCTCCAGCGAAGGGTAGGGTTGCGATGGCATTACTCCCTTCTTGGTGCAAGATTGCATAATCTAGAATTCTCACTGCGTAGGTGGGCATTGCCCACCCTACTATTGACTGCGTAGGTGGGCTTTGCTCACCCTACTATTGACTGCGTAGGTGGGCTTTGCCCACCCTACTATTGACGATGCAATCACAGGATGGAAAGGGAGGAAGAGGCAAAAACTAGAATACAAATTTTGGCTTTTTTGTACTTTTGATCCATCCCAGGATATCCTATTAACTTACGGCTAAGTTCTAATCCCTATCTGAAACGGCAGTGGGTTGCAATTATGCGTTCGATTATGCGTTCATCGATTATTCTATGAAAATCTCCTCAAATGAGCAATGAAGTTTACACCAATCATCCCAATTTTGGTTTGTTGTATCGTATTTGTTTACTAGATGAGGCTTCTGAGCTGTTTGCAACACTGTATGCTCAGCGGCTATTCTTTATTGTGAAACAGCCCAAAGGTGGACCATTGGAGTTTATGCCAGTGGGTCGGACAGATGCCCGGGTGCTGGTGGAACAGCAACTGCGATCGCTCAAACGGAATGGCAAGTATGAGGATTATGGGGTGTTGCAATCCACCCATCAACAAACGTTCCAATAGATATCTGAGCTATGGCTAACGCGACAATTAATCCATCCCTGTTGCAGGGTATTGAACAACGGCTGAATGCAGTGCGTCCTCTGATTCCCAAACAAGTGACGTTGATTGCGGTGACAAAGAAGAAGTCAGTGGAAGTGATGCGGGCGGCCTATGCGTTGGGGATACGTCATTTTGGGGAAAGTCGGGTGCAGGAGGCGATCGCCAAGCAAGCGGAACTAGCCGATCTCCCTGACATCACCTGGCATCTCATTGGCCACCTCCAGAGCAATAAAGCCGCCAAAGCCATCGAGCATTTTGACTGGATTCACTCCCTCGATAGCCTGAAGTTGGCCCAGCGCTGCAATCAACTATTGGCGGAGCGGCAAGGGACAATGCCCCAGTCAGGGAGCGATCGCCAGCCTAAATTTTGTTTTCAGGTAAAAATGGTAGCCGATCCCAACAAATCAGGTTGGGGTAGTGATGAATTATGGCAGGACTTGGACCAACTAGCCCAACTATCCCATTTACAGATTGCCGGACTGATGACCATCCCCCCCCTAGACCAAAGCGACGAGGCAATTTACTCCATCTTTAGCCAAGCCAAAACCTTCGCCACCCAGATTCAGCAACGAAGGTTGCCGAATATCTCCATGGCAGAGCTTTCCATGGGCATGTCGGGGGATTATCCATTAGCAATTAAGGCCGGGGCGACCATGGTGCGCCTAGGGCGGACCTTGTTTGGCGAACGGTGAGAATAAAGTAGCAACGCCCCATTTGCCCCCATCTCACCTAGCGCTTTTGTCAACGCATAAGTCCTCATTTCTACACCAGCCATTTTTGTAAAGAAATGTAAAATATAAAATAAGCGAATTAAGTTTATTCAGATTTAAAGCAACAACTATGGACTTACAGCAAATTCAAACTTACTTGGATAGTGCCAATCCCCAGGAGCGCATGAAGGGAATTGTAGAACTGCGGAATCACCAACCTATGGTCGTGGTGCCACTCCTGAAGCAGCGGATGCATGATCAGGAATTCATGGTGCGATCCTTTGTGGCGATGGGATTGGGGCATAAGCGGACTGATGAGGGCTTTAGTGCCTTATTAGATTTCCTGGAATATGAAACAGATCCCAATGTGATTGCTGAAGCGGCTAATTCTTTGTCAAAATTTGGGGATGTGGCATTACCCCATCTGCGCCGAATTTTTATGGAGCAGCCCCACTGGTTGGTGCGTCAGAGTATTTTGGCCGTGTTCGAGGATCTCTATGCTCCAGAGCTGTTGTTGGACTGTTGCCGCATGGGTTTGATGGACAGCGAGTTGATGGTGCAGTTGATGGCGGTAATCAGTTTAGCCCGTCTAGCGAATACGCCCCAAGAAGCGGAAGCCATGGTCTGCCTTCAACAGGTGGCACAATCGGCTAACCCGGAGTTACGGGCGAAAGTAGCCTTGGTGTTGCCCCAGTTCAAACGGGTTGAAGCGCGACAGTTGCTCAGAGAATTGCGTCAAGATTCTGACTATCGCGTGGTTGGTGCTGCGATGGAATCCTTGTTGCAGTAGCACCTAGGGCAGTTTCAGGTTGATTAATCCCACAGATGGTTAGGCTAACGGTCCTTGATGGGGTTGGCCCATATGTGGTCAATTCTTGATGAAGTGGTCTTCAAGGTCTCATCCTGGTTGTTTTGGCGATCGCTTTTCTGTATTCTAGATGGGCTAACTTGACCGTGCGTATTCTATCTACCCAGCAAATCAGCAAATCAGCAAATCCCATGGCATCATCTTCTCCATCTCCATCTTCTTCTGGTCAATCTTCTAGCCAAACCTGGAGTCAGCGGTTTGAATCCGCCCTGCATCCAGCGATCGCCCGTTTTAATGCCAGTATTGGCTTTGACATCGAGTTGATTGAATATGACATCACCGGGTCGCAAGCCCATGCCAAAATGTTGGCGAAGACGGGGATTGTGTCCGCCGAAGAGGGGGAGCAGTTGGTAGCAGGGTTGGAGCAAGTCCGGCAAGAGTACCGCGAAGGCCGATTTAATCCCGGCATTGACGCAGAGGATGTCCATTTTGCGGTCGAGCGGCGGCTAACGGAGATTATTGGTGATACGGGGAAAAAACTCCACACGGGGCGATCGCGCAACGACCAAGTGGGCACCGATACCCGGTTATACCTCCGGGACAAAATCGGTCAAATTCACCAGCAGTTAATTGATTTTCAAACCGTATTGCTCAATATTGCCGAAGCAAATGTGGAAACCTTGATCCCCGGTTACACCCATCTCCAACGGGCACAGCCGTTGAGCTTAGCCCACCATTTGCTCGCCTACGTTTCCATGGCCCAGCGGGATCGGGAACGGTTGGAGCAAATTGCCCAGCGGGTGAATACCTCTCCCCTAGGTTGCGGCGCACTGGCGGGGACCACCTTTCCCATCGACCGCCACTACAGCGCTGAATTGCTAGGGTTTGAGCGGATTTATAGCAACAGTCTCGATGGGGTGAGCGATCGCGACTTTGCCGTAGAATTTCTCTGTGCCGCGAGTTTGATTATGGTCCACCTCTCCCGCCTCTCGGAAGAAGTAATTTTCTGGGCTTCGGAAGAATTTCGCTTTATCAAACTCAAAGATAGTTGCTCTACGGGGTCCAGCATCATGCCCCAGAAAAAGAACCCCGATGTCCCCGAATTGGTGCGGGGCAAAACGGGGCGAGTGTTTGGCCATCTTCAAGGGATGTTGACCTTAATCAAAGGCTTGCCCTTGGCCTACAACAAGGATTTTCAAGAGGACAAGGAAGCCCTGTTTGATGCAGTGAAAACCGTGTCAGGTTGTCTGGAAGCCATGACGATCCTGTTCCAAGAGGGACTGGAATTCCAGCCTGCGCGATTGGCAGAAGCGGTGGCCTCTGACTTTTCCAATGCTACCGATGTGGCCGATTACCTGGCAGCGAAAGGGGTGCCATTCCGGGAAGCCTATAACTTAGTGGGTAAGGTGGTCCGCACCAGCCTAGATGCGAACAAGTTGCTGAAGGATTTGACGTTAGCAGAATGGCAAACCTTGCATCCTGCCTTTGAGTCAGATATCTATGAGGCGATCGCTCCCCAACAGGTGGTTGCAGCCCGCAATAGCTACGGCGGCACAGGGTTTGAGCAGGTACGGGAGGCGATCGCCCAGGCGTGGTCGCAAGTGCGTTAGGAGATTGCCGGAGTGGGACATTATAGCGATCGCGTCCTCACGGTAAAACTCAATGCCACCCAGCAATTTTGGGCATCTACAGCGATCTTAATTCCATCCATGGCAGCGAGTGTTAGTCGGCATCAGCGCTTCTTCTTCTTCTTTTCCTTCTTTGTACTCGGAGGAGACTTAGTTTGAAACCCTTTTGCTTGGGGTTCCTCGCCAATAAATTGATGGTTTACCGCTCGAATCTTTGCCGCCGCATCATCATACAAGAATGGAAGATAGGCATATCGACATCCCTTTGTCACTGGAGTGGCTTCATGCAGCAAAGAACAGGAAAACACCACAGCCCCTCCAGCAGGTGCCGTGTAAGCCTGTTGCCCAAACTCTGGAAATCGTAAAAATCCACCGTCATATTCGCCAGTATTAAGCTGCTGATAAATTCGAGGTGAGATCTTTCTACACTCCTCACGGCTTTATAGCCAGACCAACTATATATATATAACTATATGATCACTATCGGAACCGCTGGATAACGTTCCCCATCACCTGCATCAGACAACCTTGAACTCTCATAGATCACCTCTCGACGATCGGTGTGCATTGGGGTTGTTACGTAGCGATCGCTTGCATCAAGAATTTATAAGAATGGTACGTTCCCCCAAATTTATCAGTGGAATAGTAGGAGTGGAAGGCACCTTACAAAATCAGGGATAGCACTTACATCTGTTGAGAGGGTTGATGACATGGCAGCGATAGAAGAATACTACAATCGCAAAACGGTATGGCTTACGTGCAAGCCTCAATACGCGGGAAGAGGCAATCATATAACCCAGAACCAATCATTCCAATGATCGTAAGAGATCTAGTGTTATAGGTATGCCAGCAGGGTGTGGGCAAATGCCCGATGGGAGCATCAAGACTAAACGTTAAATCGTCATACCAGATTCCACGTCCTTCCACAGACCAACCGACGCGACGATTAAATTCTTGCCACACATCAGTTGAAGGAACCTGACCGTTTAGTACCCCGCCACTTTGGAGGTAGATATTTTTTTGAAGACTAAACCCAAACTTTCCTTTGCTAGCAGTAATCCAGAGATGATCGATGGTTTGGAGAACAGCGCAGGGAAATTGTCGGAGATCTTCTTTTGGAATGCCTTCACCGGGATCATAACGACCGCCTGCTTGCAGCATAATCAGGTAAGTTTCATAATCAGCTTCTTTCCATTGATTGTTTTCTAGAAAGTTGGATAGTTTGGTGTAATCAATATCAGGAGCCTGATCAGCGAAGAGGTGTTGATAATGACAGTCTCCAAACTCTGAAACAGTTGCCCAGAGCGGTAAATGGCCTGCTGGAGCACGGAGGTGAAATTGAATGTCTCCATAGCTGCCCAAAAAGCCAGAAACGATCCAACCGACCCGTTGACAAAACCTTTGCCAAACGTCATCACCGGGGTATTGACCATCTAAAGTACCACCACATTGAAGATATATTGCTCGTTGGATGCTGAAGCCAAAATGCCCCCAACTGGTGCTAGTCCACAATCGGTCAATGGTTTGTAAATCTTCAGATGACATTGACAATATCTCTTCGAGGCGAATGATGCTTCCAGCTTCTCGCCCTAACTTCTGTTGAATCAAAGACCAGGTTTCAGCTTCTGCGGCTCGCCATTGTTGCGCTTTGAGTAAATCCCGCAACCGTATGTAATCATCGCCACAGTCGTCGGGAATATCTGGCACTTCGATAGGAATGGGTTCCCATTCTTCCGATTGATCTCCTTCTGTTTTTGCTGTATGCTTTGCGATCGCTCGAAAGGCAGTGAACCGAAGCTTTTCATCAGACTCATTCTGAGCAACATCGCTCAGCAATTGATACGTCTCCGGATCGCTCAGGAAATGATCACTCAGCACTGCGATCGCGGAATTACGTAACTGACCATTGCCAGTATCCTGTGCCAACTCCTTGAGCCAGGACAGGGTTTGTGGGTTATCGGCACAGGTGTTGCCGATCGTATTCATGACATCCCACATCCAGACGGGGCGATCGCGATTTTGCTCTGCCTGGATACAGTGTTGGAGGAATGATAGGATTTCAGGATGACGACCATACCCCCGTGCCAGGTTGCACAGTGCGGAAGTCCTTAAATCGTAGCTGGAATGGGTTTGAGCAATCTGTTTAAGAAATGGTAGAACGCTCGGATCATCTCGATAATGCCTGACCAATAAGTGCATTATCCATCCTTCTGTACTGGGGAGTATAACGCTGCTTCGTTCCACCGAGTTCAGCAAAAAGGGTAGGGTTTCTGGATGCTCCGGGTAATACTCTATCAACAGCTCCAGCCCAAATTGTGCAACGCTTTTATCC
>JAYKIC010000246.1:0-4151 GCA_035284985.1 Leptolyngbyaceae cyanobacterium | reverse complement strand
TATTACCCATCGCGATTCAACTCGCAGATATCCTGCACCATTTGCATCATTGTCGTGTCATTCACAAGGATATCAAGCCTGCCAATATCTTGATCCATCCTGATACCTACGATGTTAAATTGGCGGATTTCAGTATTTCTACACTGTTGCCGAAGGAGCAACAGGCCATTCAGAATCCCAATGTATTAGAAGGTACCCTGGCCTATATCGCACCGGAGCAGACAGGACGGATGAATCGGGGGATTGACTACCGGGCTGATTTCTATGCGTTGGGTGTGACCCTATACGAACTGTTGACTGGACAATTGCCCTTTACCGCCAGCGATCCCATGGAGGTGGTGCATTGCCATATTGCCCAGCCGCCGCCGCCGATGGCAGCGAAGTTGGGGGCAGCGGCGGGTAGGGATGGCGCAACGCCAAGCCGCCAAGCGGTCCGCCCTGCCATTCCCCTCATGCTGGAGCAAATTGTTCTCAAGCTGATGGCTAAAAACGCGGAAGACCGTTACCAGAGTGCTTTGGGGCTAAAAGCTGATCTGGACTATTGTTGGGCGCAGCAACAAACAACGGGGGCGATTCCCCAGTTTACTCTGGGCTGGAAGGATCAGGGCGATCGCTTCCTGGTTCCCGAAAAACTCTACGGACGAGTGCAAGAAGTCCATACCCTGCTGACGGCCTTTGAACGGGTTGCTCTTCCCTTGGATCACGGAAAAGGGACATTTCCTCAGTCCGCGAGTCAGAGTGAACTGATGCTGGTGGCGGGATATTCGGGTGTAGGCAAAACGGCGGTCATTAATGAAGTCCACAAACCCATTGCCCGTCAGCGGGGATACTTTATTAAGGGAAAATTTGATCAATTTCAACGGGATATTCCGTTTTCTGCTTTTGTACAAGCTTTTCGGGACTTGATGGGGCAGTTGTTAGCGGAATCGGATGCTCGTCTGGAACGGTGGAAAACCCAGATTTTGGCAGCACTGGGCGAAAACGGTCAGGTAATGGTTGATGTGATTCCAGAGCTGGCTGCGATTATTGGGCCTCAACCTGCGGTGCCAGAGTTATCGGACAGTGCCAGTCGTAATCGTTTCAACCGTTTGTTCACCCAGTTTATTCAGGTATTCACCCAGCCGGAACACCCCTTGGTCTTGTTTTTGGATGACTTGCAATGGGCCGATGCGGCATCCCTGCAATTATTGTCTTTGGTGATGGGGGAGGGGGACGCGGGATATCTGCTGATATTGGGAGCGTATCGGGACAATGAAGTGTCTCCGGCCCATCCACTGATGCTGACCTTGGATGAGATTGGAGCCACGGGTGGCATTATCCACACCCTCACCTTGCAACCGTTGCGGGTAGTGGATTTGCGGCAACTGGTGGCAGATACACTCCACTGTAGCCAAGACCGGGCGGCCCCCCTCACGGATTTGATTTATCGCAAAACCCATGGCAATCCTTTCTTTGCTACGCAATTTCTTAAAGGACTCTATGACGAAGGGTTGATTGTCTATGATGGGGGAGCGGTTGACAAGATGGAGGATGGCGCAACGTTACTCCCGGAACTCCCGGAGGAGGCGCGTCACTCTGGACGTAGCGGTTGGCAATGTGACATGACTAGGGTCCGAGAATTGGCCCTCACCGATGATGTGGTGGAATTTATGGGGCGACAGTTAAAACTTTTGCCCCCCGAAACCCAAGCTGTGTTGACCATGGCCGCGTGTATCGGCAACCAGTTTGACTTGGAGACCTTAGCGGTGGTGTGTGAGCGATCGCCCGCTGAAGTTGCCCAAAATCTATGGACTGCCCTACACAAAGAAGCCATTGTGCCCCTCAACGAAACCTACAAGTTTTACCAAACCGTCCCCCAGGGAAAGAAGGAAGAAGGAGGAACGAGGAACGAAGAATTTTCCCATTCCCCCACTGCCCCACTGTCCCACTCCTCCATGCTCCAGCCCACCATCTCCTACAAGTTCCTGCACGATCGGGTCCAGCAAGCCGCCTACACCCTGATTGCTAGTGCGGATAAACAGGCCACCCACCTCAAAATTGGCCAGCGGTTACTGCAATCGATTCCAGCGGAGCAGCACCAGACCCGCATTTTTGAAATCGTCAACCAGCTTAATTTTGGGGTTGATTTGATCGAATCAAGGGCAGAAAAATGTCAACTGGCGCAGTTAAATCTGAAGGCGGGCCAAAAGGCAAAGCAGTCCACCGCCTACCAGGGGGCAATTCGGTATTTTTCCACTGCCTTACAACTGTTGGGGGAAGAGCCTTGGACCACGGATTATGATTTGGCCCTGACATTGCACAATGATTTGGCGATGACTTGCTTTGTCAGCGGGGAATTTGACCAGATGGAGCGCTATCTGGATGCGGTGTTTACCCATGCCCAGACGCTATTGGATCAGGTTTTGGCCCATGATGTCCAAATTCAGTCCTATTTGGTGCGGGGACGGTTGAAGCAGACGATTGAGAGTGCGATCGCTGTGGCCCAGTCTCTTGGGATTGTTCTGCCCCAAACTGTTGATGAAGTGGAAGCCTTGGTGCAAACCACGAAAGCCAAGGTCACGGAAAATGGGAATGATCCCAGCAGTCTAATTCATCTGCCGATGATGACCGATGCCCAGGTGGAAGCGGCGGTGCAGGTGTTGGCCAGTGCTAATTCTGCTGCCTATGTGGGGCATCCCGAATATTTGCCCTCGATTGTGTCCCAGCAGGTGGCGTTGTTGGTGGAATATGGCAACACCCCTTTGAGCGCTTTTGTCTATGCTTGGTATGGCACGTTCCTATCCAAAAATCCGGCGTTGGTGGAGCAGGGCTATCAATTTGGTCAGCTCGCGTTGGAAATGCTGGAGGCGTTTCCCTCTCCTGCGATCAAGGCCAAAACCCAGTTTATGGTGCATTGCATGATTTTTCATTGGAAGAATCATGTGCAGGAAACCCTCGCGCCATTGTTGGATGCTTATCAGCATGGTCGGGATAATGGCGATATTGAGTATGCCTCCTGGGCGATTTTGGTGCGGTGTGAGCATTTGTTTTGCATGGGCCATCCGCTGCCGGAGTTAGACGCGGAATTTCAAACGGCGGAAACCGCTATTCAGCAATTTAAGCAAGCATCGGCCCTGTTGCATACCCAAATTTTCCATCAAGCGACGCTAAATTTGTTGGGGCAAACGGAACAGCCGGAACAATTGGTGGGGGAAAAGTTTGATGCGCGGCGCTTGCCGGAATTGCGTCAGCAGGCTTTGGAACAAACGGGGGTGTTTCATGCCTATTTGTGTGAGTTAATCTTGAGCTATACCTTTGAAGCTTTTGAACAGGCCCTGGAGCAGGCGGATTTAGCCCGTCAGTTTCAAGGGGCCGCTTCGGCTCTGTTGGCGATCGCCCCCTTCTATCTTTACGATTCCCTCATCCGTCTGGCCCATTACCCAAATGTGCCCCTGGAAACCCAGTCCCAACTGATGGCGCAAGTCACTCAAAATCAGGCGCAGTTACAACAGTGGGCCATACACGCGCCCCAGAACCATCAGCACAAGTACGATTTGGTGGAGGCGGAACGGTGTCGGGTGTTGGGCGATCGCCTCCAAGCCATTGACCTGTACGATCGGGCGATCGCCCAAGCCCAGGCCAGTGGCTACCATCACGAAGAAGCCCTGGCTAACGAATTGACGGCCCGCTTTTACCTTGATTGGAATAAACTCACCGTGGCCCAAGCCTACATGCAGGCGGCCTACTACGGCTATGCCCGTTGGGGTGCCAAAGCCAAGGTCAATCAATTGGAACAACGCTACCCTCAACTGCTGGGTTCCATTCTCTCGGCAACCTTGAGCGAGCCTGATCCCCTTGACCCTAGGGTTACGCGCCCCCAGACAACGACCACCTATTATCCCAGCAACACCTTCAGCCGCACGTCCTCCCAGATGTCGGATGTGTTGGACTTTGCCTCGGTGCTGAAGTCCACCCAGGCCCTCTCTAGCACCATGGAACTGCATGATTTGTTGAATCGGTTGGCTTGGATTACCCTGGAGAATTCTGGGGCGGAAACCTGTGTGCTGATTTTGCCGAGGAGTACGATTCAGGACCAGTGGGAGATTCGGGCGATCGCCCAGGTGGAAAATCTCCATGACCATAATCTTCATCGCCCCAACCCATCCCGGAGC
>JAYKIC010000245.1:0-3216 GCA_035284985.1 Leptolyngbyaceae cyanobacterium | reverse complement strand
AGTTTGAACAAATACTGAACTCGCTGGGTCGGTGGCACCCGTCGCCAGTCGGAAAAGGCAGTTTGGGCGGCGATCGCCGCCTGATCCAGTTCATCCGCCAAAGAAAGGGGCACCTCTGCCAGCACCTCATTGGTAGCAGGATTTCGGACCTCTAAGTAATCACTCGTAGCGGAGCTTTGCCACGTTCCGGCGATATAATTTTGCAACGATTTCATCCTAACCTTCAACTCCCCGGCTCAGAATAGTTCATTCTTTAGTGTACCGAGAAGCAGGTAGCGAGAAGTATCATCGGCGCGTTGAACTTGGCTTGTGGGATAGATTGCTTTCGGTTGATCATGGGGTGCAAGGCTATCTCACTGGGGTTTGAAAACCTAAAATTGTGCGGTAGGCGGTGATGGTTTTCTGGGCGATTGCATCCCAACTGTAGTTCACCTCCGCACATCGACGGGCATTTTCACCCCGTTGCCGCCGCTGGTCAGGGTTCTGCAACGCCTCCAGCAAACCCATCATCAACGATCCCACATCACAGGCGCAAACCCAGCCCGCCTGAGCTTGCTGGATATCATTGTGAATGTGAACCTGGTCCGAAATCACCACAGGCAGATTAGCCGCCATTGCCTCCGCCACTGCAATGCCAAAATTTTCATAATAGGAGGGCAAAACGAAAATATCGGCCTCCCGCAATAAGGCTTGCTTGGCTTCCCCTTGCACAAATCCAGTGATGGTGGTGCAAGCACCGAGGGGTGAGGCGTGGATGCGATCGCGCACCTCCGCTTCATAGGCAGGATCTTGGGGATTTGACCCTGCCATCACAAAGCGAAATGTTTGACCATTATCTAGCAAATTTTCCAACGCTGGAATCAACAAATCCAACCCTTTTTTGGGATCAATCCGAGACATAAATAGAATGGTCGGTGTTGAATTTTGGATTTTAGAGTTTGGATTTTGGGGGACGGGGCTAAAAGGTGTAACTCCCAGGGGAATGACGAATCCGGGGGTTTGGGTACCAAAGCGTTCCGAAACTTGGTTTTCTTGGGGACTGGTGAAATGAAGACCCGCTGCGCCAGCAATGTTAGGCTTTTCCAGCAACGTGGCGTAGATTTGCTTGAGTTGGCGCTTTTTCTGAAGATCTGCCGGATCGAGTGTACCTAAAGGCCGCAAGATGTAGGGTAGGCGGCGGTAACGGGCGATCGCCGCTGCACCGCTACTCACCGGAGAAAACAGGGCATGGATATGGGCAATATCAAACTCGTGGGCGTGTTGATACAACCATTTCAATAGGTCAAGGGAAAATTTATAGCGGCGAAAAGGCGCACAATGAAAATAACGAACGGTGTAGCCATCCTGGTCAACGGGTTGATTGAGGGGCACATCCAGCGGGGCTTGGCCGTTGTCACCATTGGAATCCGTCGTCAGGATGGTGACATTTGCCCCCTGTTGGGACAGCGCTTGGGAAAATCCACGCACCATCTGGCTAGGGCCACCATAGACCAACGAAATCGAGGGCACAATCTGTAACACGTTGAGGGAGCGATTGTCAATCCCTGGAGAACTAAGCGCTGTGGTAGATTGGCTTAGTTCTGGGGGTTGGTTAGGATGCGTAACCGTTACCATGATTTCATGACTCCTTGTACATTAGGTGATGGTTAGGTGATGGAATGATAAACTTTTGGGGTGGCCCCTGGCAGGCCGTGACCGTGGGGCACTAGGTGGCACAGAGTTCGTGATAAAAACCTAGCAGTTCCTTAGCGAGGGCACGGTTGGTATACTTGCCCATGGCGCGCTGATACCCGGCTATGGCTAAGTCCCGGCGACGATCGGGCGATCGCATCAGTTGCCGCAGTCGTTCCGCCAATTCCGCCGCATTCCCTTCCGGAAACACTAGGCCAGCATTGCCGATAACGTGGGGAATCTCGCCAGAATCAGAGCCAATCACCGGAACTTGACAAGCCATCGCCTCAATCAACACATGGCCAAACTGTTCCTTCCAGCCCGAAGCGGTCAGGGTTTTGAACGCATCGGTGGTTTCCGATGGCAACAATAGGGTATCCATCAGGTTAATATAGCGGGGAACTTCATCGTGGGGCACACTTTCGATCCAATGGACGCGATCGCCCAACCCCTTCGCCTCTAGCTGCTGCATCAACTCCTCCTTCAGGGGACCACGCCCCACCACCAACCATTTCCATGGCGGTAAAGCATTACCTTGAGCCAATTGATCCAGTGCCTTCACCACGGTTAACAAACCCTTTTCGGGCACAAACCGTCCCACAAATCCAATGACAAACTCATCGGGGGCAATCCCCAAGCTAGTCCTTAACTCTGGCTGCGGCGACGGGGCAAACAATTGCTCATCCACCCCCAACTGCGGCATCACCCGCATCGCCCCCTGATACCCATGCTGCCGCAAAATATCCGCCCCATCCTGATTGCCCACCACAATGCCGTGGGTATGCTGTAAGTTATAACCTTCCAGTAGATTAATCGGGAACTTTACCTCATAGGGCAAATTCCACCAAGTAAAAAACAGATTTTTCGCCTTTAATCCAAGCATCTGATTGAGGAAAATCATCTGGGCGTAGCCCAAAGCTTTTGAACCCTGTTCCACTTGAATAATGTCTGGGTTAAAGGTTTTGAGAAGATTCACCAGTTCCCAGCCAAACGTCAGCAATCCCTGATTGTTCTGGCTAAAGTTACGAATAGGCACAACCCGGAAATTACCATCCTCTAGGGCTTCCGGTTCCACCATCCGATTTTGCACTCCCCCCGGTTTCCACCGCTTAGGCACAACTACGGTAACGTCAAGGTCAGGGCTGAGGCGGGCAAGGGTCCGTAGTTTCTCGCAATTGAGCGGCACAATGTAGGTGTGGCTGGCAACTAAGATTCTCATGGTTAGAGCGTCATTGGGGATTTGGGCTAAAGCACTTGTTTTCAGTATTCCCGCAATTATGCCGACAGTACCGAAGCGCACAAATGAATTGGCGATAAAGTTCAGTCAATTGGGGATAAGGTGTATGACGGTATGCCATAACGCTCAGCCTTGAATTGCTAATCGGATCATGAATTTAAGTCGTAATCATTTAGTCGATTAGCTCAATATTATCTTGCCCAATATTATCTGGCTCAATATCATAGCGCCGCCCCTAGTTGGGTGGCAGCTTGATTTAACGCTAAGACTGTAGTTTTGGTTTGATTAATACTACTAGAAGTGTCTTG
>JAYKIC010000244.1:0-8355 GCA_035284985.1 Leptolyngbyaceae cyanobacterium | reverse complement strand
TCGGTGGCATGGACCACGGTTGTGCCCCCATTGCCTGCCCCGAAGGATGAGGTACCGATTTTGGCCCCGTCCAAGACTTGGAGGCGATCGCTGTTGACCGTAACGTTACCGCTATCCCCCACCGATCCGGGCTGGGTCACACTCGCAATTAAGGATGGGCTAATCTCACCAGCCGTTAACTCAATGGGCAAAAATCCAGCCAGGGTAATCTCATCAGCGGTAACGGTGACGGTTCCGGCATTCCCGACCGCAAAGGCAGTGGAGGCAATTTGGGCACCGCCTGTAGCCACAATCCTATCGGCTTCCACCACCACCTCCCCAGTTGCGCCGCCCTCAAAGCTAATGGAATTGCTGCCCACCTGGGTTGCGCCCTCCAATTCCAGGGTGCCGACCCGTACCCGTACATCCCCCGCATCGCCGGAGCCAAAAAAGGTATCGGTGTTGATGGAGGCTTGACTGGCGAATAGGCGATCGCCCCTGATGGCCAAAGGACCGCTATTTCCAGCTCCGTAGGGGTCTACAAAAATATTGCCGCCAATCAGAATATCGGGAGCAAGCAGGCGGACATTGCCGCTATCCTCCGACCCCACCCCGATGGCTTCAATCGTACTCAGTTCAAAAAACTCGGCCCCCTCCGGCCCTTCCTCCTGGGTAATGGTGGTGGCGCTATCAAGGGTAATGCTGCCACCGCGCAACCCATAGGAGAGTAAAAAGGATTGAAGGGGCATCAAAATTTCGCCTCCAGCCAGCAAGGTAACATCCCCCCCGTCGCCCCCAAACACCTCTAGTCCATTACTCTCAAAGTCAAAATCTGCACTAACTCCTCCTGATACGTCAATAAAGTTAAAAGTAATACCTCCTTTGGAGTCAATGGCAACATCCCCACCCCCCCCAAAGTCAGAAGTGTCGATAGCATTAATGACGATATTTCCAGCCAAATCGGAATTAGGGCTAAAGCGATTGGTTAAGTAAACCAATCCTCCGGGATTCACAATAGTACCAATGGTAATGTCAGCGCGGGTTGGACTGCCGGAATCGGGGGTGCCAAAAAACTCCGTGGTACCAGCCCGGATATCCACCGTGGGTTCCGTTGTGCCCGTCAACACCAAGGATGATCCGTTGGAGAGGGTGACGGTGCTGTCGTTAAAGGGTCCACCCGCCGACTCGATGGTGATGGTTCCGGGAATGGTGACACTGCCGCCTGCTAAAATCTGCAAAGATGCGCCCGTATAGCTGTCCACCGCAAAGTTTCCCGCTGTTTCAAAAACCGGATCGCCAATGCTGATGAGTGACCCCAAACTGCCATCGAGCCGCTCAATGCGGGTGTTGCCGCCAGCGGTAAAAATCGCGTCCGCCACAATGGGAGTGGGCGATCGCAAGGTTAAGTTTCCTGCCGCCTCGATCCGACTGGCGGGATGCTCTAGGGCAGAAAGGGTGAGGGCTTGATTCCCTTGGAGCAGAAGGTTTCCTCCTGCCGATGTAATTGAGGGCAACGTTGGGGTATCAGCGATGGTGAGCTGGTTAGTAGCGACTAAATTAATATCACCCTTGGCGCTGGTTTGCCCTTGAATAGTCAGGGTTTCAGCCAATAAATTCAAGTTTCCACCCACCGCCAATGTCGCCTGGGATTGGATCGCACCCGATTGGGGCAACCAACGGCCCAATCCAGCGATTTGATCCGTCACATTCAACAGGGGCGCTGCCTCTGGATTAGACGCACTGAACCTATCACCACTGTCAAAGAGAATGCTGTCCGTGGTGCTGGCGAGGAAGGA
The DNA here is from genome assembly GCA_035284985.1 of Leptolyngbyaceae cyanobacterium. GTDB lineage: Bacteria > Cyanobacteriota > Cyanobacteriia > CAKZMO01 > CAKZMO01 > JAAHGY01. Next base: position 6,580 of record JAYKIC010000244.1, on the reverse strand, counting down.
ACCGTTGATATCCAGGGTGGCATCGGGGCCAAAAACAAGGCCGTTGGGGTTAATTAAAAATAGGTTGGCATTACCTAAAACCCCCAGGGTACCGAAAATATCCGACTGCGAGGTACCTGTTACGCGACTAATAATGTTGTGGATACTGGCTGGATTGCTAAAGTAAACCCGTTGGAATTCATTGACATTAAAGTCAGAAAAACTGTGAAATAGGTGACTACCTCGAATGGCACCCCCGTCAATGCGATCTCCCAATGCCTCGCGAATTTGAAGATTACGGTTGATGACTGAATGCTCGGACCCAAGGGAGTTGTCGGGAATGATTTGAGCGATCGCTATACCATTGAGGTGGGCGATCGCCCACCATAGGGGTACCCCGACCACTAGAGAAAGATTAGAGAGAGATTGGGCAACCATTTTAATCCAGAATTCTGTAGGGCAATAGGGCAAAACAAAGGAGAAAACATAGCTATACTACAAGATTATGGTTCTCAACGTCGTGTATCAATAAATTATTTTTTCTAAATATTTAATTTAGATTTTTGTTTAATATTTGCTCAAGATATACATTCAAGATGCTTAGGCATTCTGCTGGAAACAGGACATTCAAACCTAAAAATCTGAGTCACACCACAAATTGTGGCATGACTCAAGTAAGAAATCTTAGCCATTTCTGTGGACGATCTAGGATTTATAATTAGCCCACAGCGCCAGTTACACAGTTTGGAACGAAATATTAGCAATAGTGCTAATTCGACAGTCACTATTGAACACAGCTAATTCCTCTCCCGTTACTTTGACAAAGAGTGTACGGGTTGAACTATTAAAGCCCAACTGGGCTGAGGTTAACCCTCCAATTAATCCAATCGAATCTTGGTTAGCCTGGAAGTCCAAAAACGTATCTGTTCCTTGACCACTAGCAATAACAAATATGTCTTGTCCCTTACCACCACTAACCACATCATTGCCAAAACCACCATTCATAGTGTCCCTGCCATTAGTGCCCACGAGAATGTCGTCACCACGGCTACCAATTACTTCATCTGTATTCTTGGTTGATCGATTAGATAAATCCCCAATCACCTTAACTCCAGCCGATAACCCATTAGTATTCAGCACTGCAATATTACTTAGATCTAAACTGTCTTGAAATGACAGATTGTCAATCAGCAATTTCTCTACCCCTTGCGGTAATAGAAATCCTTGAATTGCACTGAACCAAGGTAAGTCAGAGCCATAATCTGATAGCAGAACGGGAGTCGTTCCTAAATTAGCAAAGTTGATGATAATTTCATCAAAACTCGCCCAGTTTGGCACATAGGTGTCGAAGTTTTGCAAAACCTCTTCTAGAGAAAGATGTTCGTTGGGAGGATCTAGAGGAAAGTCAAATATCAAAATAGAAGGAAGGGGAGAGGGAGAAACCGGGTTGAAAACGTTACCCGATATTGCATCTAAGCTAGTCTCTGGAGTGCTGAAATCCCGCTTGAGGGAACCATCCAAGTTGTAGCTTTTCCCAACAAATGAGGCATAGCCATGTTTGGGAACAAAATCTGAGGCTAAATCTTTAGAAAATAAACCTTCTGATACCAGAGCAATTAATTCTGCATAGGAATTTAGATTGGGATCAGGGTTAGCAGAATCCTCAGCGACAAAAGTTTGATAGGTAGACGATAAAACTTGCGTAGGAGAGTTATACCAAACTAGTTCTAGATCAGCAAATGTTGGTGTTCCTCCCTCAAGGTTTGAGTAACTTGTTCTCAGTCTGGAGTCTGCATCCGCATCGATATCAAGCAACACATACTCGATTTCTTCTTGGGTTTGTTGATTAACTAAAGTTCCCGAACCTCGGACAGGTTGAGCACTTAGTATTTCTTCAATTTCATCATCTGCCCCTAGATTAAAGGTGATATTGTAATCACTCAACTGCTCTAAGAGAAATACGGTTTCCCCTGCATTTTTCACATACCCCGTTTCGCTAAAATACAGACGGCCATTTTGAGCGGTATAGGCTTCCTCAGTACTGCTAGGGTCTCTCAGAGAAAAATCAAAATCAAATCCGGTTAAAGAATTATCACCTCTAGCCGTTACTTGGGAAACGGCCTGAAATGTTAAAATTTCACTGCTACCAATGTTACTGATTTCCACTAGAAATGACTGACTACCATCGGCATTAGTTACTGGAGTAATGGTAAATTGATCATTTGAAGGATCAACAATTCCATCACCCGTGTAGTCAATGCCAATCAGTTCAAAAAAAGGATTGCTGGCTTCAATTAATATTTCTGCATTATTCGTAGCCTCTCCCCCTAGGTTATTAACCTGAACTTCCTGATATAAGAACTTTCCGACTTCGGGAGCGATATAGTACTGAGTGACAAACTCTAATTTGCCATCTCCATCCGTATCAACCCCATCTTCATCCACTAATTTTTCAAAGATGATGTCAGAATCAGTGTCAATAAATCGAGTACTAATCGCAAGGGTTGATGATGTCTGAATCAAGCCTGCATCAATAGAGTTCTCGGTCTGACCAGGGAGAAGAGTAAAAACATCGGTAAATCCAGAGAGGTCAGCATCTGAATCAATCGCATCATTTTCACCAACATTAGCCTGAGTGAAACTAAAGCCTTCAGGAGCCGTGAATTTAATTTGGTAGTCCCCTGCATCTAGACCATCAAATTGATAATATCCGGAAGAATCGGTCAAGGTGCTAGCAACCAGATATCCATCCTGGAACAGTTGAACAGTAATGTTTTCTAGTCCAGCTTCATCTTCATCTTGAATACCATTACCATTGAGATCTAGAAAAACGCGAGAGCTAATGGAGGCACTCCCATTGTTATCGTCGTCGTTATAATCGCAGTAACCGTCTTTGCTGTTGTACTTGGGGAAACTATTTCTCAAAGTCATAGGACTATCTCAGGAGCTTAAACTTTAGTGGAGTTACTTGAAACCGAAAATCATTTTTCATTTCTAGGAATGATCAAGATGCAAAAGTATTGCTCTACCATTAATTCAGCGGGATCTATCCGCCACTGGCAATTAAATTCCATGACATCTTGTTCCTATAGCGATCGCCACATTAGCTTTAAGGTAGTGCTTCCTGTCTAAGCCAGGATAAAGACAACACCCATGTTTTAACTAAAGTATCAACAGCTATATATTTCCTATAAATATGCACAACCTGGGAACTTCTAAAAACCCAGTCAGTCACTACTATCAACAGAGCATCGTTCAATTGTTTCAACTGGCAGTCACTCGTGATGAATGCTAGCATTCAATAGATGCCGCAACTCGTGCTGATAGAACCTAACCAATTCTTTAACTCTTAAAAAGTAGGAACATAATTGAAAAGACACTAACCGACTTAAAAGCTGGCTGGGTCAATTCAAAGCCAAAAATCCAAGATCAAGAACTGGAATCGACCATCATGGATACTAGTAACATCGCACCCTAGAACATTTCACCGCATAACCAACCGTTGGCATGGCCTTTTACCTTAGACGAAAAGAAAACATGCTAGTCTCTCTTCAGCAGTATAGCACCGTAATTTTGCGGAAATTATCAAGCTTACGTAAAGCTACTGGGTTTGCTTTACGTTACTTTACGTAGGCAACCGTTACCCCGGAGCCACCATCCGCTTTTTCAGCAGGTTCATACCGTTCCACCTGGGGATGCTGTTTGAGAAAGTCTTGTACGCCGCGCCTCAGCTTGCCTGTGCCATGTCCGTGAATAATCCACAGGGGACTGCCGTTGGCGGAGGCGATCGCCCGATCCACTTCCACTTCCGCATCCGCCACCCGACTACCGCGTAAATCCAGGGTATTGCGGGAAGTACGGATAGCTGGCTGACTGGGAGAGGTCTCTGATGCAGCTTTTTTGGTTTCTGATGAGGGTTTGGCAGTGGATTTTGCAGGTTCAGGCACATCTGCCCTCACCCCTTGTAAGGATTCCACATCCGCTAGGGCAACGGTCATTTTCATCAGACCAAAGCGCACCGAGAGTTCCCCATCCGCATCGGGATTGGTGAGCACTTCCGCCACTTGGTCAATGCGGGGAATACGGACGCGATCGCCCACTTTGGGGACAAACCCCACTTTCTTTTTGGGAGGCTTGCGCTGGGCTTCCTGCTGGGCCGCAATCCGGTCAATTTCAGCGGTGGCGCGACGGGCTTCTTGGGCAGTGGGAGCTTGCTGCAAGGTGCGGATCACCTTGGCAATTTCGCCTTTGGCCTGGGCGATCGCATTTTGGATTTCCTTATCCTGCTGCCGTTGCAATGCCTGTTCCCGTTTTTTCAACAAGTTGGCTTTCCGAGCCACTTCGTCGTGCAATTGTTCCGCCTGTCGCACTAAATTGGCGGCTTCATTCGCCTTTGCCTCCTGTTGCCGCCGTTGTTCCTCCAGTCCGGCAATCACTTGGTTTACGTCATCGCTAGATTGTAACCCCACATATTCACGGGCTTGGTTAATAACAGTGGCATCTAAACCGAGGCGACTAGCGATCGCCAAGGCATTGGAGCGTCCAGGAATGCCCCACAGCAACCGATAGGTGGGGGACAGGCTGACATCATCGAATTCCACCGAGGCATTTTCAAACCGTTCATCCTGGTATTTCAACGATTTGAGTTCGCCGAAGTGGGTGGTGGCGATGGTGAGTTCAGCGTGGGCGGCAAGGTGCTTGAGCAGGGCGATCGCTAAGGCACTGCCTTCACTGGGATCGGTACCCGCGCCCACTTCGTCAAGGAGAACGAGGGTAGTGGGGGAGAGGGGGAGAGGGGGAGTAGGGGAGTGGGTTTTATCTGATAACTCTGTTATGTTAGTTGAGGATTCATCGAGAATGGAGTGAGGGTCAGCTTCTAAATCAGGAAAATTATCTGTTGAGGGGAGCAATGGTTGGGCGATCGCTTCCTCTAATTCAGGCTGGGCTTCTTTTACGATTTCAGCAAAAGAATCAGATTCAATTGGATCTGGCGTTAAGGCATCGAGGATGCGGCTGATCCGGCGGATGTGACCGGAAAAGGTGGACAGGCTTTGTTGGAGGGATTGCTCATCCCCGATGTCAGCCAGAATTTGGTCAAACCAGGGAATTTCCACAGGTTCACGGGCCGGAATATAGAGACCGACTTTGGCCATGAGGGCAGCGATCCCCAGGGTTTTAAGGGTGACGGTTTTGCCGCCTGTGTTAGGTCCAGTGATAGCAACGACCCGGATTTGGGGTTGGATCATTAGGTCAATGGGGACGACAGCGGGACCATCTTCGTGGTGCTGTTGCCAAACAAGAAGGGGATGGCGCAGTTGGCGGAGGATCACCTTTTCCTGGGCGGTACGATCGACAAAGCGGGGGGGATTGGCCCCTAGCCACAGACTATAGCGGGCACGGGCGGCGGCCAGGTCGAGGGTGGTGCAAATAACCAAGAGCCGTTCAATATCGGGGATAATTTCAGCAATTTTTTCCGTGAGAACGGCGCGAATTTTTTCCTCTTCCACCTGTTCCTGTCGCTGGCTCTGGCGCAGTTGATTACCCAGGGATACAAGGCTCTGGGGTTCCACATACAGGGTAGAACCACTAGTGGAGGCATCATGGACAATGCCAGGAATCACATCTTTGTGGGAGGATTTGATGGGGAGCACGAAGCGATCGCCCCTCATGGTAATCACCGTTTCCTGCAAGGCATTGCTGTGACGTTGCATCAATCGCTGGAGATTTTGCTGAATACGCTGGCGCAACTCCTTCAAATTTTCCCGGATACCCGCCAACTTTGGATTGGCGCGATCGGCAACTTTGCCGTTATCATCAATACAACGGTGAATTTCTTGCTCTAATTCTGGATAGGTCCGCAACTCCGCTACTAATTGTTGCAGTACGGGTACATCAGCTTCATCCTGGGCATCAATGGTGCGCCGCAACTGCCGCGCCGCCGCAAAGGTAGTGGCCACATTCAGCAATTGGTCGCCGGACAAAATCCCCTTCCGTTCCGCCCGTTCCAACGGTTCCCAGATATCCTCCAGACCGCTAAATTGCAACCCAGGGGCTAGGGTCATTTCCAAGTAAACCATCTCACGGGTTTGGGTTAGCAACGCCAAACTCTCCACTTGGCTGGAGGGAATCACTAGCCGCTGCGTAGCCATCATGCCCAACTTTGTGGCGGCAAAGGTGGACAGTTGTTGGCACAATCGGGACCATTCCAATAGTTCTAGGGTTTCAGCTTGAATCAATGGAGACAACGCTCAGGCAATAAAAATGTGAACACTACGGGTATATTACATATTGTTACACAGATATTTGGCGTTTTGAAAAATTAGCAGGAACGCTGGCCGCTAGACGGATAGCAATAACCCCAAAAATATCGCTAGCCTCCCTGAAACCTCTACAGCTATATCAAGATTTGATAAAAGCCACGGAATTCACTGAGACAGCAATAGGGGATGCGGTTAAGATAGCCCTAAATTTCACTTTATATTTCGATCTAGAGGCAAATATTGATGCAAAGCCCCCTCATTCAACTCATTCCTCTCACTGCGGCCATACCTAGCCATCAGGCTACAACCTTAGAGGTGTTGGTTAAAGTGATCCCACCTCA